>NZ_JADYXB010000001.1:0-278625 GCF_015864485.1 Pseudoalteromonas sp. SWN166 | reverse complement strand
TCAAGTAACCAATGACTAAGCATAAAAATACCCTCATAATCAAAAGATGATAAGGGTATTGTGAAGCAACCAAAAGATCGGTCAACCGATCAAAAATACCTTAACTGATCGGTGTTATCGCATTTGCGGGGCTTTTTGTTAAATGTAATCTAGTGCTTTAAATCACTGTTATTTATGTGGTTATTAGCTGATATTTAGGTAGAACAGTTGCGAGCAGAAAAAATAAGCTGAACAGGGGTGATCTTTACTTTAGTTTTCTGGTAAAATCTCGTCCTAATTTTCTCTAAGTGAATTTACGATGGGTAAAAACGTTGTTGTATTAGGCACCCAATGGGGTGACGAAGGAAAGGGTAAGGTAGTTGATCTCCTTACAGACAAAGCATCTTTAGTAGTTCGTTATCAAGGTGGCCACAATGCGGGTCATACTTTAGTTATCGAAGGTGAAAAGACGGTTCTACACCTTATTCCATCGGGTGTATTACGTGACAATGTTAAATGTGTGATTGGTAATGGTGTAGTTTTATCACCAGAAGCGCTAATGAGAGAAATTGGCATGCTTGAAGAACGCGGCGTACCTGTACGTGAGCGTCTTTTAATAAGTGAAGCATGTCCGCTAATCTTGCCTTTCCATGTTGCATTAGATGTAGCCCGCGAAACTGCTCGTGGCGATAAGCCAATTGGTACAACTGGCCGTGGTATTGGTCCAGCGTACGAAGATAAAGTGGCGCGCCGTGGTTTACGCGTAGGCGATTTATTTAATCCTGAAGTTTTTGCAGCTAAATTAAAAGAAGTTCTTGAATACCATAACTTCACTTTAGTTAACTACTACAAAGTAGATGCTGTAGATTTCCAAAAAACGTTTGATGATGCAATGGCTGTTGCAGATATCTTAAAAGCAATGGTTGTAGATGTAACTGAGCTTTTAGATCAAACGCGTTTAGCAGGCGAAAACATTTTATTTGAAGGTGCACAAGGTACATTACTTGATATCGATCACGGTACTTACCCTTATGTAACATCTTCAAACACTACCGCTGGTGGCGTTGCGACTGGTGCTGGTTTTGGTCCACTAAACCTTGATTACGTTTTAGGTATTATTAAAGCGTACACTACACGTGTTGGTTCAGGTCCTTTCCCTACAGAGCTTTACGATGGTCTTGAAAAACAAGATCCGGTTGGTAAGCACCTAGGTGATAAAGGTCATGAATTTGGCGCAACAACAGGTCGACTTCGTCGTACTGGTTGGTTAGATGCAGTGGCTATGCGCCGTGCAGTTCAAATCAACAGTATTTCAGGTTTTTGTTTAACTAAGCTTGATGTTTTAGATGGCTTAGAAACACTTAAAATCTGTACTGGTTATAAGCTTGAAGATGGTACTGTTACTAACATAACGCCATTAGCAGCTGAAGGTTACGATAAAGTAACACCAGTATACGAAGAAATGCCAGGTTGGTCAGAAAACACTGTTGGTGTAACGAGTCTTGACGGTTTACCAAAAGCTGCGATTGACTACATCAAGCGTATTGAAGAAATTACGGGTGTTCCAATTGATATTATTTCTACAGGTCCTGACCGCGTAGAAACTATGGTACTTCGCAACCCGTTTGCGTAATTACTGTTAGATAAAAAAAGCTGCCTAGTGCAGCTTTTTTTGTGTCTAAAATTCACCTTGGAACGATCTTTGTATATCATTTAATAAGTTTATTTTTATAAGTGGTGAGCATGCGTTTATTTTCTCGTAATTGCGTATTAAGGCTTTCGTTAATTTCGTTGTCTTTATTTATATCAACCAATAGCTTAGCTACAGAAAGCCCAGCTGCAGTGCCGCTGTACACTGAATCTGAGCTAATTGCGTTAATAAATAAAAATACACATTTAGCGCGTGTAAAGGCAGATGATTGCCAGTTAGTGCAAGATATAGAAGCACGAGCCAATAAAATGGCATTGCCGTCTTATCAATTCTTATATGGCGACATGCTGGCTTATAGCGTGTGTGTTGATCGAAATGTAGAGTTAGGTGTGTATTACATGCGAAAAGCAGCTGAGCAAGGCTTAGCGGCAGCACTGGAGCAATTAGGGCGATATTACGACACCGGGCGTTTAGTTCAACAAGATAAAGCGATGGCAATTACATATTTGCGTGAAGCTTCGTCGCAAGGGAATTTAAAGGCACAACTGCGTTTAGTTAAATTATTTAATGATGGCTATGGCAGCCCGCGTGATTTTGAAGATGCTTACCGTTGGCTCTTTAACTCTATGGTGGCAGATAAAGCGACTCATAAAAAAATTGAGCGAGCGCTGACAAAGTTAGCGCAAAAAATGCCTGATAGTGTGGTTGCCCGCGCCCGGCTTCCAATTTAATGCCTCTTAAAAAACAAAACCCTAATTTTATAAGTTAGGGTTTTGTGTTTTTACAGGTAGTAAAAGTGTTTAACTTTCTTCTTTAGCCTTTGGTTGTGGGTCTTTTAAAACCGACATTTTGGGTGGCTGCAATGCAACAATACGCTCGCCTTCTTGCGGCGGCTTTTCCATGTTGATTGTAAAAGGTCTTAACTTAACTGGCGTATCGTCGTCGCTATCTTTATCACCTTTAAGAATAAACAAAGGGATAGCCTCAGGATTCATTTCTAGGTATTGCTCCCAGGTGAATTCATCAGAGATACGTGTTGAACTTACCTTACCGCCTTTGGCAATAATACTGCTTAAACGTGCATACGAGCCTTCGTCGCCAAACAGTATTTGTCTTGATAAAAACGTTGCGCTGTCTTTGTTTGCTTTAGCATGCGACGTTGATGAGCGAAGCGAAAATACATTTTTTTCATTAAGTAAATGCGAAAAGTATTGAACGCCTAGCGCATTATGATGACGGTTTGGCGATAAGGCTAATACACTACGAATAGTAGTTAACGGTAAATAGCGTTCAGCATGTTCTGATTGCGGATTACCATAATAACAAGCTAAGCCATCCATACGCGCCATTCTACAGTTTTCCCATGCTGGGTCTGAAAGGTGAACCGGAATATTTTGCTCTTGTAAGCCACGTCCAATTGCACGCGATACATGGTTTGCACCAATAATTAATATTGTATTTGGCGATGGTTGGCGTACACCTAATAGCTTGGCAACAGGAATGGCTGTTAAGCTTTGTAGCACAACCGTAATGATGATTACCGTGAATATAAGTGGCACCATTTTTTCAGCATCGGCAACGCCAGCTTCCATCATACTTAGTGCAAATACCGACCCAACAGCAGCGGCAACTATACCTCGTGGAGCAATCCAGGCAAGCACCAAGCGAGACTTCATTGGTAAGTCAGTACCAAAGGTCGAAATTGCTATACACAGTGGGCGTGCAATAAAAAGTACTATGGCTAAAAATATAAATACATCGCTATCGAGCATCATTAAATCAGAGAGCTGTAAGCGTGCTGCAAGTAAAATAAACAGCGTTGATATTAATATCATCGACAAGTCTTCTTTAAACTCAAGTACAGAATCTATTTCTAAATCGTCTTGGTTCGCAAGCCATATACCAAATACAGTTACTGCTAATAGGCCTGATTCATGGCTTAAGTGGTTTGATACAGAAAAACTAATAAGTACTAAAGCTAAAATACCAAACTTATGTAATTCAAATGGTAGCCACTCTCGGCGCATTAGTAGCGTTGTGATCCAACCTGCTGCAACACCAATACTTAAGCCAACGCCAAGTGTTTTAACTAAAGCAATAATAGTATGGCTAAATACTTCGCCTTGGCCTACAAGCATTACAGCTTCAAATACTAATACGGCAAATAATGCGCCAATAGGGTCTATTACAATACCTTCCCAGCGAAGAATGCGGTCTATGTCTTGTGTTGGGCGCATTGAGTTTAATAGCGGTGCTATAACGGTAGGGCCAGTAACAACGAGTACTGCGCCTAACACCGCAGCCACACGCCAATTGAGCTCAAGCAACCAGTAGGCGCTTAGGCTAATAATAATGCAGGTAGTAAGCATACCGATTGAGCAGAGATTCCTTACAACTTTTCCTATCCCTTTTAATTCTCTGAAATGCAGAGTTAAGGAACCTTCAAATAAAATGATGGCAACGCTGAGTGATACTACTGGAAACAGTAAATCACCTAAAAGTGCATCAGGGTCTAAAACACCACTAAATGGTCCAAGCAAAAGACCAGTAAGCAATAAAAAAAGAATAGCGGGTACTCTAAAAGCCCACGCGACCCATTGGGCAAGCACAGAGCAAAGTGCGATACCGGCTATGTAAATTGCTGACATAGATTAAGAATTCCTTATTTATGACGGTTTGTTTAGAAAGTATAACTTTTGTTAATTATTAATACAGGGGTATACACGGGAAATTCAAATATTACTAATCAATTTTAGCTGCTTATAAAAGATTAGTAGGCTTAAATTATTTAGCGAGAACTTAGTCATCTTATTTTAAAGTGTATTAATTGTTTAATTTATTGAATTTTAATAACAATATAAAGGGTATCAGTGTTTCGTATTAGCTTAGTTCGAATTTTAACCTTGATTTTAAAGGGGTATTTAGTGTATTATACTTCGTGTTCTAATAATTAGTCATCTAATGAAGTTTATTAAAGATAATACAGGCTTGTTAATCTTAACGTCATTTTTAATCTTTATAATCATGCATTAGTGATGTTGCTAGTATTTGAACATTACAAAATATCATTTACCGAATTCTTGGTATTGTTTTGCCAAACAAGTTTATTTAATTATTTAAGTAAATAAAGGTTTGAGTTGAACTATTACTTTCAATATTTAGCCCCCCATCGTGGCGGTTAAATCTCGGTCCTTTGGTCTTCACCCTATCTGTTGGTGTATCAGACTTTAGAGGCTCTATGTATGTTGTTAATAAAAAAGCCACACACAGCTTTTTACAGCGATGCATAAACAACACTTTTAAATTTTTTGATTAGTGCTGCTCAATATTATTGGGTTGTTACTACTTTGTACTTAACCTTAAATCTAAGCCTCTCGTTTTAGATATGGTTTTCGCGTGTGTGTAAAAAAGTGTTGCCTAAATGAAAAGAAAAATTCGAAGCTATGTTTTAAACCTAGCTACTTAGTTTTAGCTCGTCTAATTAAGGCGAGCGCAGATAAAATGGAAAGTTGAGCATTTATGCAAAAGTTAAATTGGCGACGTATCGTACTTAAAGTAGGTAGTGCATTAATTGCACCAGATCAAGATGGCTGCCGTTCGCGTTACATATTAACCATCGCACAGTTCATTGTTCGTTGTCGTGCCCGCGGGATAGAGGTGATTTTAGTATCATCTGGTTCAGTAGCGGCTGGCGCGCATTTATTCCCATCAGACAAACCTCGATCTGTGGTAATGAAAAAAGCAATGGCGGCAGCAGGCCAAACAGAAATGATTGCCATGTGGGACCGCTTTTTTGACTTTCCTTCTGCGCAGTTATTATTAACACACGGCGATTTACGTGACCGTGAGCGTTACCAAAGTATTCGCGAAACCGTATTCACTTTACTTGAGCATGGTGTACTCCCTATCATTAATGAAAATGATGCCGTCACCACTGACGAGCTGCGAGTAGGTGACAACGATAACTTATCAGCAATGGTTGCAGCAGCAGCAGATGCTGATGCGTTATTAATATTCTCAGACGTTGATGGACTTTATGATAAAAATCCTAATTTGCACGACGATGCCGTGTTACTGCCTGAAATAAAATCAATTGATGAATCTATTTATGCTATGGCAGGATGTGCAACAAGTGCTGTTGGCACTGGTGGCATGAAAACTAAAATAGAAGCAGCCGAAAAAGCAACGTCACATGGTATAGCGACTTATATTATAAACGGCTTTAAAGAAGAAACATTTACAAAGCTGCTAGCTGGAGAAAACCCTGGCAGCGTATTTTTACCGTACGAAAAACCAATGCAAGATTCTGTACACTGGATGACACACACAGCAAACGAGCAAGGCGAAGTTGTTGTTGATGGATCATTTGACGAATCGCTAGAAGGTGAAAGCGGATGTATTCGTGGTGATGAAATCATGGAAGTTCATGGTGAATTTGCTGTTGGTGATACCATTTTAGTACGTAGTGAAGACGGTACGCGTTTGGCGAAAGCGACCGCAAATTATAGTAGCTGTTTGTTAAACTTTATTGCAGACAACGAACAGAGTGAATTCAGCGAAAAAATGCAGGATTCAATTGGACCAGTTATATCTGAAAAACATATCGCATTATTGGAGAAGTCATGAGTTTAATTACGGACATTTCACGTCAGGCAGCAAAAGCTGCACATACACTTGCTTTACTCGATACCGAGACTAAAAACCAAGTATTAGTTGAAATGGCAGCGGCACTAAGAGAGCAAAAAGCATTTATAATCAAAGAAAACGAAAGTGACCTAAGCGCAGCACGCGACAATAACTTAGCAGCCTCAATGATCGACCGCTTAACGTTAAACGATGAGCGCATTGAAGCAATGGCAGAAGGTATTGAAGTAATCGTAAGCCTGGACGATCCTGTTGGTCAGCTACGTGATATCACAGAGCGTCCAAATGGCATTAAAATTCGTAAAATGCGCGTACCTCTTGGCGTTGTATGTATGATTTACGAAGCACGCCCAAATGTTACAGCGGATGCCGGCGCATTGTGTTTTAAATCGGGTAATGGTGTTATTTTACGAGGCGGTAAAGAAGCCCTTAAAAGCTCACAAGCTATTGCAAGCGTAATGCACAGTGTGCTTGAAAAGCATAACTTACCGGTATCACTTATTTCAGTGATTCCAGATCCGGACCGCGCACTATTAATGGAACTAATGCAGCAACGTGAAAGTATTGATTTAATCATTCCACGTGGCGGCGAAGGTTTAATTAACTTTGTTACTGAAAACAGTACGATCCCAGTAATTCAGCATTACAAAGGTGTTTGTCATCTATATGTAGATAAAGATGCAGACCTAGAAATTGCGCTTAACTTACTACTAAACGGTAAAACACAGCGTACGGGTGTTTGTAATGCACTCGAAGGCTTAGTCGTTCATCAAGATGTTGCAGATGAATTTTTAAATCTGTGTGCCGTCGTATTACGCCAAGAAGGTGTAAAAATAAACGCAGACAGTTTTGCTGCTAAATACTTTGATAACGCAACTGTTTTAGCCGATAACGAATTTGGTGAAGAATACCTAGACTTAGAAATCGCTATTCGCGTTGTTCCAAGCTTTACAGCAGCGGTTGAGCACATTGCCCAGTTTGGTTCAAACCATACTGAAGTAATTTGTACTAAAAACGAAGCTGCTGCAGAGTTATTCCAACGCAGTGTTGATGCTTCTGTAGTGATGGTTAATGCGTCATCTCGCTTTTCTGATGGCTCACAACTAGGGTTAGGTGCAGAGATTGGTATAGCAACTTCTAAGCTTCATGCTTACGGTCCAATGGGGCTTGAGTCGCTAACTACTGAAAAGTATTTAGTTAATGGGGTAGGCCAAGTTCGCGGATAACGACTAAAGCTTAATTCTGTTAAAAAGCCGAGCATGAAAATGCTCGGCTTTTTGGTTTTTAGACTACTCTGTAATTAATTTAATTTATCAAGCCAGTCATTTGCAGGTTCAGGTTTATGCAAATGGTAGCCTTGTAATATTACTTCAGGGTATTCTTTAAATAAATCAAAGTGAGATTGATTTTCCACACCTTCAGCCACTATTTCGAGTTCAAATACACGGCCTAAGTTTACAATCATATCAATAATTAATTTATCATTATTATCGGTAGGTGCTTCTAAAACAAAAGAACGGTCTATTTTTAGTTCTTGTATTGGTAATTTTTTTAGGTAAGTTAAGCTCGAATACCCAGTACCAAAGTCATCAATAGATACTCTTACACCTAACTTTTTAAGACGATGGACAGCGCTAATGGCTGCTTCCATATGATTAAGTAAAGTCCCTTCAATAATTTCAATAGTCAGCTGTTGAGGATTAATCCCATATTGTTCTATTTTATTGCTGATGAAGTCTAAAAAGCGTGGCTCATGAAAGTGGCGTCCACTTATATTTATAGATAAGTTTAAATCAGGGTGTGTTTTACTAATCTGCGTTAAGATTTTTAGAGCGTTTGAGCTGACCCAGCAATCCAAATCATAAATAATATCAGACTCTTCAGCAATGGATATAAACTCCCCTGGGCTAATAAACCCTTTTTGGGGATGTTCCCACCGCAATAAAACCTCAGCACCTTTAAGTACTTGATTTCTGTCAAATTGAGATTGTAGATAAAGGGAAAGTTCATTTTGCGTAATTGCTTTGCGTAAATCTTGCTCAATTTCAAAACGACGCTTTGCTTGCTCGCCAAATGAAGTATCAAAAAAGGTAATTCTGTTACCCCCTTTCTCTTTTGCTTTGTAACAAGCAGCTTCGCAGTTTCTAATTGTTTCTATAGCGCTTTCCCATTGATCTTCTCGAGGGAAAATATACGTGCCAATACTCACAGTTAAACTTATTTCTTGTTCATCAACAAAGAAAGGCTGATTTACGGCAATTAATAACTCTTGTGCTTTTCTCTGGGCAACTATTTGAGCTCTAGTTCGGCCTATACCTTTATCAAGTGTACACAATACTGCAAATTCATCACTGCCTAAACGAGCAATAATATCTTTTTTATCAAGATGGGAATGAACACGCTTAGTAAGCTCTTTTAGTATTTTATCGCCGGCAAGTAAGCCTAAACCATCGTTAATTGAGTGGAAGCTATCTATATCAATAATGTAAATATAAGCGTAATTTTTTTCAGAGGTGCAGACTTGGAGCTGTTGTTCTAATTGTTTTAAAAATCCATTTCGATTAGGTAGGCCTGTAAGTTCATCATGCCATGTTAGGTAATCTATTCGTTCTTGAGTGACTTTTAAGCTCGATATATCGCTAAATACACCAATGTAATGTACGTTTGTATCTTGATCGCCTTTAACCATACTGAGAGTTAGTAATTCGGGATAAAGCTCGCCATTTTTTCGTCTTGTTACCAGCTCACCACTCCAGTAACCCGCTCTATTTGCATGATGCCAAACTTGATCAAAGCTAATACTTGGATGGTTATTTTGTTTTACATCGTGCAACTGCATTTGCAGGGAGTCAGCTTCACAGTAACCTGTAATACGACAGAAAGAGGGATTTACAGCAATTATTTTGCCATCACTATCTGTAATAACAACGCCATCTGCAGTGCCTGTTAAAGCTTGATAAAATAATTTTTGTTTTGAAGAAAGCTGTTTGAGTTCTTCTTCACGCTCACTTAATTCTAATGCAAGCGATTCTATTTCGAGGAGTTTATCGTGCAGATCAAAGTTTTTTTCTATAAGCCTATCTAGCATGCCTTGCGCTGTAATGTGGGTACGAATACGCGCTCTAACGAGTGCTAATTTATAAGGCTTATGTATGTAATCAATTGCGCCCATGGCAAAGCCTTTTTCTTCAGACTCCTCTTCGGTAAGTGCTGTTACAAATATGACAGGGATCCCTTTCGTGTTCTGTTTAGCTTTAAGTATATTACATACTTCATAGCCATCCATGCCCGGCATCATTATATCGAGCAAAATTAAATCTGGACGTGTTGACTCAACAAATACGAGGGCTTGTTCACCACTTGTAGAAATACGTACGTCATAATCAGTTAAAAGTCCTTCAACTAATACGTGTAAATTACTAGGTTCGTCATCAACAATAAGAATTAAAGGTTTTTGCTTTTGCTCTGCAGTTAATCCATTGCCATTTGCGAGATAATTTGAATGCACTATCTATCCTTCTTTGCGTTCTTTGCAACATTAAATCTAGTTCAGGTTGGTGGTTATGCCTAATTTTTATTATCGTTTCTATAGTTATCAACTAGCTCAATTACTAACGCGTAGTTAAAATGATCGATAGCTTCTTTGAGCTTAAATAAAGGATGGTCTCGATCGTACTTATTTCTGTCTAATTGCCTAATCAAACTACTAGGTACGGGGCGAGCCGTTAAGGCTAATGAATATATATCATCAATAGCTGAATCTTCACTTCCTAGTTCTTGTAATTGTATATGCTCTTTTTTTAGGTTTTCAGCTACTAAAAACTGTTTTACAGCAAAAAGCGTGAGTGTTAATTGATCAGTAAAGTTGGATAATTTAATGCTTTTTTCATCAATTAATTTTTTCTCAATATTTTGGGTACTTTGTTCCAGTAGTTCCAAACCTAATGTACCAGCTAACCCTTTAAGTGTATGCACGAGTCGAGTTAGGCTTTCGAACTCTTTATTTTTGATTAATATATCAGCTATAATCGAAAAGTCATTGTAATCGTTGACGAATTGAGTAAATAATTTCACTAATAATTCGTCATTATTCTCTAAGTTTTCTTTTGCTAATGGGAGGTTTATAGTGCTTAGTGGTTCGCTACTTTGTAGGTGCTTTTCTATACTGTTGTAAAGCGCATCAAAAATAATTGGCTTGACTAAAAAGTCATCCATACCCGCTCTAAACGCTGCTTTTCTATCACTAGGATCGGCGGCGGCAGTAATTGCAATTATTGGGGTTTTGAAGCCTCGTTCTCTTAATATTCTTGTTGCCTCTAGCCCATCCATAACTGGCATTTGAACATCCATAAAAATAATATCGATATCATTTTTATCTATTTTCTGTAAAGCCTCTTGTCCATTATCAGCAATGATTACAGTCATATCTAGTCTGGCTAAAAGAGCTGAGGCTATTTCTTGATTAATTTTGTTGTCATCAACAACCAGTGCATTAAATCCAGAAAATTTAGGATGAGGTTTTAATGGCTTTTCTTTAAAGTTACTAGGTGAAAGCTTTCTTAATACTTCTACTTCGCTATTTTTATTACCAATAATGATAATGTCTATATTTTCATTTTTTGCAATTGGTTCCGGGGACTCTTCATCGGTAATTAATAAAATGAGCGTCAATTTTTCATTAGCGTTTTTATTTTTAGCGTACAGTTGTTGTAAAATAAAGTTATCGTTGAGCTCTTTTTTTTCTATCGACATTATTACAATACTAAATGGGCTACTAGGCTGAGACATTTTTGCAATGGCCCTTAATGGTTCTTGTGTTGTTTCTGTTGTTATATTTATATCACTTAGTAAGTCCATTAATTTTTTAATTTGCTCATTATCGGGGCTAATTAATAGGGCATGTTTTTTAAGTTTTTGCTGCTCAGATAAGGTAAAGGGTAGAGTAAAGAAAAACTCGCTACCTTGATTAATCGTGCTTCTTACTTGAATATCTCCGCCAAGCAGTTTAGCTAATTGTTTGCTTATAGTGAGTCCTAAACCGGTACCGCCGTACTTCCTTGTTGTGCTCGAATCACCTTGTGAAAAAGACTGAAATATAATTTTTGATTGATCTTCCGTCATTCCAATTCCGGTATCTTTTATACTAAAGTGTAGGTTTATTGTTTTTTCGTGTTGAGATGTTGCTTCTATAATTAATGATACTTCACCATGCTCTGTAAATTTAATTGCGTTGCCTACACAATTATTAATTATTTGGTTTAGGTGCATTGGGTCGCCAATAAGTTCAAGTCCCGCATCTACATGTAAAATAAAGTTTAATCCTAAGCCTTTTTGTTTTGCATTAGTTGAAAACAAATTTTGAACGTTAGAAACTATAGTATGTAAGGTAAACGGGATTTGCTCTAACTGAACTTTGTCTGATTCTAGTTTAGAAAAATCCAGAATATTATTTAAAATCTGCAATAAATTTTGAGCACTTGAAAAAGCTTTATCTGCGTAGTGTTTTTGCCTTGAGGGAAGCTCGCTGCTTTGTAAAAGTTGCAACATACCTAATATACCATTCATTGGGGTGCGAAGCTCATGGCTCATGTTAGCTACAAAATCTATTTTTGTTTTATTGGCTTTATCGGTTTGCTGCATAGCACTCGTTAGATCGGCATTCATTGCCTCCATTTGAGAATTTAATACACGAGTTTCGTTAAGTAGCTCTTTGGTTTGCTTATTTTTAAGATATAAAGCATTAGCTGCTTTTATTACCGATGCTATTTCAGTTTGATTTTGGCTGTAATTAGAAATAGTTACTGGCTTTTCGCTATTCATATCTTTAAGCAATAAAGTGAGTTGAGTAATCGGTTTTATAACCGATCTAAAAATAAAATAGCTTAAAAATAAAACGATTAACATAATTAAAGCGGCAAATATATTCGCCTGCTCTGTATTTGTAGTTAAGTGATTACTTAGCTTATCTTCAGTTTTAGCTAGTTTGTTTTTTTCTATCTTTTTAATTTCATTTGTTAAGTATAGTAATTCGTTTTCTATACCTGTTAAAACTACATTTACAGAAAAAGTGTAGCTGCGGGTAAGCAGTACAAGTTGGTTGTAAGCTTGTTTTAAATTTACTGCTTTATTAGAAAATGATTCATTAATTATCGAGGTGCTCGTTAGCTTTTTATATAAGTGATCTAAGTTTTGTTTAACATTTTGTGCTTCATCAAAATTAGGCTTATAGAGGTAACTTACCGCTGCGTGTTTTAAATTACTAATTGTAAGTAAAACATCGTTAAAAATAACTTTATTGCTATTGTTTGAAGACTCTTCTAAGTCACTAATTGTTACTTGTAGGTCATCAATAGGTTGTTTAAATTGAGTAGTGTAAAGATGTTCACGTTTCTTTCTGTTTATGACAACTTGGCCAAATGTATCTTGATAACTATTTAAATACTCGCCAAGGCGAACTAATGAGTCACTGTGTTCTGGTGCGTGGTTTAAGGTGCTTGTTTTTAGTTGTTCAAGATTCAGATTTGCCTTATTTAAATAAAAATTAAATTTGGTAATCGTATTTTCATTTGCATGGTCAATAAATGAAACCGCATGCCCTTGCAAAGAGATTATGTCGTTTTCTAAATGCGTTACTGCCTCGCTTTGAATTAGCGCATTATGCTGAGATTGTTGTAAGCTAAGTAAAGCGTTTTGCGAATAGTTAAATAGGTAACTTTGCAAAAGGAGTAGCCCAACAAGTAAGCATAAGGCTAAAATTATTTTTGATTTAATAGAATTTATTATCATTATCGGCTAATCAACTCATACCATTTTTGCAAGCTGTAGTCATAGGTTGGCATAACTGTATTCCATACTGCTACATTGCTAAAGCGTTTATGGTAACTACCGCCATTACGCTGCTCACCCGCTTTTACTGCTACTTCGCCATTGGTATTTAATAAATCTACGTTTGTTACTTTTCCATCGTACCAGTAATCCCATTCAGCCGGAGATAGTAGTAGTTTAGAGCGTTGTGGATTACTAATGTAATAACCTTGGCGAGCGATAAATGCGCCTGGCCAGCCCGAAAGCCACCAGTTCATATAATCGTAAGCTGCATCTTTTACGCTATTTTGTGTTTGTGATGATAAGCACATAACACCATGCCAGCCTCTGTACCCTTCTTTTGGTGCAGCAAAGCGTACATTAACGTTTTGGCTGTTTAAGGCTGAAACCGCAGGCGAAAACATACTTTCTATATGGGCACGTTTACTTTTCATAAACTCAATTGACTCGGGAACTGAGTTCCAATAGCCGCTAAAGTGACCTTGGCGTTTAAAGTCGAGTAATATGCTAAACAATCTATCAAGTTCTGGGCGGGTTATTGCACCTATATCGTTAAATTTTATAAGCCCTTTACTTTGTGCTGCTAGGGCCAGGTCAAATAACCCAATGGTAGGCGCATTTACGATAGCTACTTTACCTCTGTTCTCGTCATCAAGCAGCCAACTCCAGCTTTCTGTTTCGTATGCTATACCGGGCTTAATAAAGTCGGTGTTGTAACCAAAAGAGTCAACATTATGCACATAAGGTAAAAAGCTAATATGATCGCTTTCTTGTGAGCTTAATGTGCCATCGGGTTGAACATTTAATAATTTATAGGGAGCATCACCTGCACCAATACTTGCAGTTTCGGTTAGTTTTCCCGTTTTAGTAAGTGGATTTATCTCGTTAAAGTAGGTGAGTCGTTTTTTTTCTATTGGCTGTATAGAACCTGCATCCCAAAGCACATTAATGCTGTTTGACCATTGTTCGTATAAATCAAAGGAGCTAGGGTCCATTGATGCCTTTTGCAAAACGGCAGCGCTGCCTGCGGGGGTAAATTCAATATTAATACCTAGGTCGCTCATCGCTTGTTTGCGAATAGCTTCTTGGAGTGTTACATGAGTACCAAGCACTCTTAACGTCACTTTTTTTCGGGCAAAAACATAAGGCGCATGTGTTATTGCACCAGCTGTTAAACCTATTGCAGCTAGCTTTTTTAGCGTTGAACGCTTAGGGTTGTCCATGTTAAGCCTAAAGTACTAATGTGTGACATTATGTATAGCTAAGAACTTGTAAAGACACAAGTTGAACGGATAAATTTTAAATTATATAAAATGAAAAATTAGAATAGTAGGGTGTTTAAAAATAGTTAAAACAAGGAAAAAACAGAAGAATAAAATGATTTTGAAAGGAGTAGGAAAGTGGTGGAGCTAAGCAGGATCGAACTGCTGACCTCCTGCGTGCAAGGCAGGCGCTCTCCCAGCTGAGCTATAGCCCCACATTCCTAAGTTACATATAATAATGTAACTGCTTGGCTGCTGAGTTCCAAGCGGGACGAACTTTAAGTTTTTTTATAAATTTGGTCAAGTATTTTTTCGTAAATTTTCACTGTTTACGTCAATTTTTGTTAGACTCGGCTTAATTCAAAACTAAAACGATAAAAAACAATGAAAAAATGTGTTCTAGCGCTTATGGTTTTACTCGCTGGTTGTGCCTCAAATGATGGTCCTCCTTTTGAAATAAATAATAAACAGTTTCACGAAAGGCAAGATGAGCAAGGCAATAAACTTTTTGCTTATGTTGTTTCGGTAAAAGCTAAAAATCGTGAAAACTTTAACCTAGACCGTGGTCCTAACAACAGACCAAGCCGTGGTGAAGTTAAGCAGTATATTGAGCAAGAGCATTTTGAAGAGTCAAGTGTGCTAAAACTGCAGTTAGAAGATCAAGCTGTTGAGTTATTAAATCAAGAGTTAAAAGAGCGTCAGTATTGCGATAATAAACACGAAGTAAGTGAAGTTTTATGGCGAGACCTAAGCGTACAATTAAGAGGGCGTTGTTTGTAATATGTTGGCTGATAAAAGCAAGTTAGCAGAGCTTTTAGCACAGCTAAGTATTAATTACGATGTGATAGAACACCCGCCGCTACATACAAGCTTAGCGGCTGATGAGTTTATGGTTGAACGTCCGGGTACGCGTCTTAAAAACCTATTTTTGCGTGATAACGAAGGTAAGCGACACTTTTTAGTTATTACAGCGCATGATAAGCAACTCGACTTAAAGACATTGTCAAAGCAGCAAGGACTTTCACGTTTAGGATTTGCTTCAAGTGAGCGTTTAGCTAAGTATTTAAAGGTAGCGCCTGGGTGTGTATCAATGTTGGCTCTTTTAAATGATAAGCAAAACGAAGTAAGCTTATGGGTTGATCAAGAGATTTGGCATGGAGAGTTGTTTCATTGTCATCCGTTTGAGAACACCCAAACATGGTTACTTAGTAAAGCCGACTTAAACACATTTTTTAATCACACAAAACATCAGCCACGCGTTGTATTTCTGCCCTCTAAGTAAGCCCACAAAATTAGCAATAAACCACATAAGCAAACAGCAAGCAGCGTAAACATAAACGCTGTTTGCCCATGATGTTGGTACACCACACCGGGTAATAACGAGCCAAGCGCTCCACCACTGTAATAAAACGATACATACCCGCCATTGGTCACACTGGGTGGTGCTTTGCTTGTTTTATTAACGAGCGGCGCTGCGGTTGAGTGAATCACAAACATTGCACCACAAAACAAAGTAAATGCGATTAAAAATAAGCTGAGCTGGTGGCTCATTAGTAAAATAATACTCACGCTATAAAAACTAAAGACTGCAGTTAATAAATGCCAAGGAGAAGGGGCTTTTTTAAGTAACCAAGGCGCGGCAATCGAGGCTAGAGCCCCAATTAAATAGCCACTGTAAACTAAACCTATGTCGCGAGTATTTGTTATTAAAAACGTATTTTGTAATATAAACGGTAAGTAATTAAGTAGTGCAGCAAAGCAAAAAAACATACAAAAAACGGCACCGTAAACTTTAAGTACAGCGCCTTCTTTAAGTTGTTTAATGTAGTCAAGTGGCGAAAGCTGAGACTTTGTTGCTGGGTTCGAAAATTGAGAATGTTTGATTGTTAAAGCTAAAAAAATAAGCATAAAAGCAATAACGTAGTAAAAGCTCTGCCAATTCCATAAATCGCTAAATAAAGCCGCGAGGACACGGCCAAAGTAGCCTCCAACTATACTACTACCAATATATAGGGTCATATTTTTTTGAAGTGTATCAGCGCTATAGCTCATACCTATATAACTAGTCATTGCAGTTAAGGCTGCTGGAAGCGTTAGGCCTTGTAAAAATCTAACTAATAACAAAAGCTCAAAGCTATGTACATATATAAAAAGCAGGCAGCTAAGCCCTAAAAACACCATTGCAATACGTAATATTAGTAATGGATTTCTTTTTGCTAAAAACAAACCATAGACGAGCGGGGCAATGGCTAAGGGCAACATAGTTGCAGTCATTAAGCTGCCAGCTACTGCTGGGGCTACATTAAATTCGCTTGCAAAAAGGCTAAGTAGAGGTTGTGGTGCATAAAGTACAAAAAATATAAATACCGAGCAAACGAGTAGATGAGGTAAACGCATTATATGGCTTATACATTTGCTGATTGGTTACGTGACATTGTATTAAAAATTGTTTTTAATTAATAATTAAAACCATGCTCTTTGCGTCATATCATGGATTGTTTTAATTAGTTTGTTAGATTAATGTCGATAGCGCTGTTATTTGAACTCGTTGGTGATTAAAATAACCCTAATATTAGTTTTTAGTGGAACAAAGCCATGGGTTCATTACAAGACCAATTGCTTCAAGCAGGATTAACAACATCGCATAATGCTAAAGTTGCTAAATCAGAAAAGCGTAAGCAACAAAAAAAGCAAAAGAAAGGGGCTACTAGTAACCCAAGTGATCTGCAAAAGCATATACAACAAACCAAGCTAGAGCAGCAAAAAAAAGCTGAAGAGCTTAACCAAACACGCCAAGTGAGCTTAAAGCAACGCGAGCAAGAAGCGCGTGTTAAACAAATTTTAGAGCACCACAATCAAGACGCTATTCGTGGTGAGCGCACATTTAATTTTACTTATCAAAACAAAGTAAAAAACCTAGACGTGAACGAGAAAACGCAAAAAGCGTTATCGGGCGGTCGTTTAGCTATTTGTGTACTAGAAGGGCAATTTTACGTATTAGACGACGAACCAGCACGCAAAGTGGCTGAAGTTGACGAAAAGTATATTGTTTTTCATGTGGAGCCAGAAAACAAACCAAAAGATGAAGATGACCCATACGCAGACTTTGAAGTACCAGATGATATAGTGTGGTAATAGTCTATTAAGGGTAAGCTCATTTTTATTTGTTAAAGTATATAAAAGTGAGACAGAAACGAGTTAGCGGTTTTTGGTTAAGTTGATCGTCTAGCATCGTTTCGTACGTATGCTTTTTATTTGATTGTTTACTACAATCAATAGAACAGTTTTTCTAACCGTCAAAAAAGAAGAGTAAATACAATGAGCAAGATGAAAACACTACTATTAGGCGCGGGTATTACTTTAGCCGCAAGCTTCTCGTTTAATGCAGCTGCTGCCGATGGCGCTGCACTTTATACCGCTAAAAACTGTCAAACCTGTCATGGCGCTGAAGGTAAAGCACCAATTATGGGAATGTACCCTAAACTAAGTGGTCAAAACAAAGACTACTTAGTAGCGCAAATGAAAGACATTAAATCAGGTGCACGTAATAACGGTATGACTATGGCAATGAAAGCAATGGTTGCAACGGTAACTGATGAAGAGTTTGAAGCAATTGCAGATTATCTAGCTAACGTAAAATAATTTACGCAGTAATTTAGCTTTATAAACACCATAAACAGCCACACAATAGTGTGGCTGTTTTGTTTGGTGTTTGCTATAAAATAAAGACTGCTTTAGACTTCTAAACATCTGTTCGTACAGGTTAATAATGTACGTTTTTAAAAGGCTTATTATGTTTGATTTACCCCAACTCGATTTAAAAAATAAAGTATCGGCACAAGAGTGGCAACTGCGTATTGATTTAGCTGCGTGTTACAGACTGGTAGAGCACTTTCGTTGGGGGGATTTGATCTATACGCATTTATCAGCACGTTTGCCTGGCACAGATCACTACCTAGTAAATGCCTTTGGTTTAACCTTTGATGAAGTAACTGCGTCTAATTTAGTAAAGGTCGACTTAGACGGTAACATTATTGACGATACGCCATTTAGTATTAATCCTGCTGGCTTTACTATTCACAGTGCGATTCATGAGGTACGCGAAGACGCTCATTGTGTTATTCACCTTCATACCAAAGAAACAATCGCTGTCGCTACACAAAAAAATGGTTTATTACCGCTTAGCCAGTATTCAATGTTTTCACTGCCATCGCTTTCTTATCATGGCTACGAAGGGCTTGCAGTAAACGACGACGAGCGAAAAGTGTTGCAAGATGATTTGGGCAGCACCAACCATATGTTATTGGTAAATCACGGTGGCTTAACGGTAGGCCCAACGGTAGGCGATGCGTTTATGCGCTTTTATGATTTACAGCGCGCGTGTGAAATACAATTGGCATTGCAATCAAGCTCGCAAGAGTTTATTGAAGTGCCGCAGCCTATAATCGATAATATTTATAATCAAGCAAATGTAGTGCACAGTGGCAGTACTGGCGGGCAACTTGCGTGGCCTGCTATGTTACGTAAAGCGTATCGACTTGACCCTAGTTTTGCAAAATAACCCATAGCGGTTAATAAGGAATTTTAATGAAAGTAAATCGCGTTGAAGTATTTGATATTCACTGTCCTGATAGACCTTCTTGGACGCCAGTATTTGTACGTATTCATACAGATGAAGGCATTAGTGGTGTTGGCGAAGCGGGCCTTGCATACGATTTAGGTCATAGTGCTGCAGCGGCTATGATAAAGGAAATGGCAGATGCTTTTTTAATTGGTCACGACCCATTTCAAACAGAAAAGTTATGGTCACGTATGTTGCGTGAAAGCTTTTGGGGCTTAGGCGGCGGACCTGTTGTATATGCCGCAATGAGCGCAATAGACACCGCTCTTTGGGATATTAAAGGAAAAGCGCTTGGTTTACCGGTCTATCAATTACTAGGCGGTAAAGTTAACGACAAGCTACGTACATACGCATCGCAATTACAGTTTGACTGGGATAGCGAATTTAAAGCGCTAGTACAGCCACAAGAGTATGCAGAAGCTGCTTTAAAGGCAATAGCTGAAGGTTACGACGCAGTAAAAGTAGACCCAATTCAGTATGATAAAGACGGCAATACTTATTACGACCGTACAAAAATAATCTCACGTACTGAAATGAAGCTATACCGTGCACGTATGCAAGCTATTCGCGAAGCGGTAGGCGACGAAGTTGATATTATTTTTGAATGCCATAGCTTACCTGGCGTTACAACGGCTATTCAGTTAGGTGAAATTGCAGAAGAGTTTGACTGTATGTACTTTGAAGAGCCAGTTAACTATTTAAACCATTCATTACACGCAAAAGTAGCTGATAAAGTATCAGTGCCTATTGCTGGTGGTGAGCGTCTGTATAATCGTTGGGGTGTACGTCCGTATTTAGAAGATCAAAGTATTGATGTACTACAACCGGATATTGGTTTGTGTGGTGGTTTTACCGAAACCAAAAAAGTGTGTGATTACGCTGATATTTTTGATGTGCGTATTCAAGCTCACGTATGTGGCGGGCCTGTTGCAACAGCAGCATCACTGCACTTAGAAACGGCTATCCCTAACTTTTTGATTCATGAGCACCACACTTATGCGATTAAAAAGTGGAACCGCGAGTTATGTTTACAAGATCCACAACCTAAAAATGGTTTCTTTGAAGTGTCAGAAGAGCCTGGGTTGGGTATTGAATTAAACGATGAGATTGTTATGCGTTCTCAACGCGTAGAAATAAAATAATAGCCTTTTAACCTAACTTTAGGTCTTGCATTAAAAAGCCGGTAAGTGATTAGTCACTTACCGGCTTTTATTTGTTGGGGGGAGGTAAAGCTTGTTATAACTCATTAATTTTACATTCGACATCTTTAAGCTCAATAGTTGCTTTGCTATCGAGATGGCGTATATAGCACTGATTACCTTTAATCATCAATTCAAACTGATCGGGTGTATTGCGACTTTGCGTGTCGATAATATTATTACCATCTACATTGCTAAGGGTTACTGTGCTGCTGGTAGTAAATACATCATCAGCTAATTGAGTCTCTTGCATATGTACAAGTGTTTTAATTGCTTTGCTAACCGCTGTTTTATTTTGCTTTGCCAGTAGAGCATGTTGCAGCTTAGGTGTCGGGTCTGGATTTTGAGATATGCAGCCATTGAGAAGAAGCGCTGAAAATACAACGATTAGTAAAAAGTACATTTTCATAAATTGGCCGTATTATCATAAAAAGAGAGTTTAATATAACTAGTTTTACTTACACTTGGTAGTAGTGCTTAGCGTTTGTATAGCTAAGGTCATGCCATGTCTTATTGTTTGAGCATAACGCCTTATGGCAGTGCCATAGATTGTTGTAGCTTGTATTTATTTGGCACACAGGGAAGTTGCTAGCAAACATAATACGCTGCTGGCCAAAGTGATTAAAAAGAAAACTAAAACACGCGGCTTGTTGCTCGCTGGTGAGTTGTAGTAATTCAAAACCAGAGAATTTAATTGCTATGTTGTCATGCTGAGCAAGTAACTCAACACCTTGTCGCCAATCATTTAAATTACTTGGCAACCCTGCATGATTAATTATAATTTGAAGCTGCGGTAGCTGCTTAGCGTAGTAAGCCACTCGTTTGGTTATTTCGCTATTTTCAATATCAAACTGAGCTTCAAAATGCAGTTGGGTATCTGATAATATTGTTAGGTTTTTAAAACTATTAGCATCTAATAAACGCTTTGCGTCAGTACCTTCGGTTATATCTCTAATGCCACACAAACTCAGATGAGTTAAAGCTTCTAACGAGTTTATAAACTCATCAGCCGATGAGTCAATTTGGTTGTAACTAATAGCCTTAAATGAAAGGCTTTTTAAATGCGAGTCTAGCCAGTTTAGCTCGTTAATAGGGGAGGTGTTATCGAATCCGGCTTCTATATGAACAAGCCCTACTAGCTCAAAGTCAGTACTTTTAACAAGTTGCTGTGCACTTACTGGCTGTTTTATTTTTTCTAAATTTGGCCACGCTGGTGGGTTAGCGCCTTGTAGCCATGAGTATTGACCTTCTACTAAATTAAAAAAGTGTACGTGTGGGTCAATAATTTTTAGGCTCATTGCAGATTACTCATTGGGCAGTATTCATTGCGCTGTGTAACCACCATCAATACTTTGTAGGCTGCCAGTAATAAAGCTGGCATCGTCGCTTGCTAAAAAGCTCACAAGGGCGGCAACCTCGTCGGCTTGACCTAATCGGTTAAGCGGTTGCAGACTTGCTTCCTCGGCAACTATTTCAGCTTTGTTTGCGCCACTTTTTGCGCAGTACGCATCTATCGCGTTATGAAATAGCGGGGTTTCTATTGTGCCAGGGCATACCGCATTTGCTCTAATATTAAAACCCGCATAATCAAGCGCTGTTGTTTTAGCCATTGAGGCAAGGGCATGTTTTGTTAGGTTATACGCAAAAGAGTTTTGCTTACCTATAATTGCTTGATCGGAAGCGACTAATATAATAGCGCCGCCATTTTGCGCTTTCATGCTTGGCAATACGCTTTGTATTGCGGCATAAGCGCCTTTAACATTAAGCGCAAAAAGTGCATCGAGAGTTTGCTCGTCGGTGCTTTCTATATTTGCGCTTAAGTGTTTTCCAGCATTAGAAACAAGTACATCAATACGTTTGCTTTGTTCACAGATAGCGTTGATACAGCTTTGTACCGCCGATACATCACTTACATCACACTGATGAAATATACCGATTTCGCTCAGCTCTATATCAAGGTTATGTACTTCATAGCCATTGTTTAGCAAACGCTTAACTACGGCTAAGCCAATACCTTTTGTACCACCTGTAACGACTGCAACTTTAGACATACTTACTTCCTTTATTGCTAACTAGTGAGAGTGACCACAGCCGCCTTCAGCGTGCACATGTCCGTGAGAAACTTCTTCACTTGTTGCTTCACGTACCGATATAACTTCAACGTCAAACGTTAGCGTTTTACCAGCAAATGGGTGGTTTAAATCACAATCTGCGTTAAAACGACCAACCTTAACAATAGTAACCTGATGACGACCTTGGTTAGAGCTAACCATTGCTGTCATACCAGGTTTCCATACTTTAACATCGCCTTGTAGATGCTTAAGCGGAATACGCTGAATTAAGTCATCAACACGCTCGCCGTATGATTCACTTGGCTCTAGAGTTACACTAAATTTTTCGCCAGCTTCTTTGCCTTCAAGTGCTTTTTCTAAACCAGGAAGCATGCCTTCGCTGCCATGAATGTAAGTAAGTGGCGCTTCGTTTGTGCTACTTTCAATTTGCTCGCCCGCTTCGCTAAGGGTGTAATGAAATTCAACTGCTGAATTTTTGCTAATTTGCATGCTTGTCTCTTAAAATAATAACTATGTTAGGGCGCAATTTTACGCGAAATATACTTGTTTATAAACTTAACGTGGCTGATTTAGTGTTTTTTGTAAATTTAGCAGAAAATCTTTTTTTGTTGGGGCTGCTTTTTGCTTTTCAGCCTGTGGTATAAACAGTACTAATTGAGTACCAGGCTTTAAAATGCTCGATGCAGAGAGTTTGTTCCATTTTGCCAAGTCGCTATGGGGTACATCGTAAAGCTGACTTATACTCCAAAGGCTATCGCCCGACTTAACTTCGTAATCTATTTCAATGGTGGGAATCGCAATCTCTTGGTGTTCTAAATAAGGGCTAATTTTGTAATCAACTGTTAATGTGCTTGGCAGGGTTTTAGGTTGTCCAACTAATAACTTTTCTCCAACGCCTATTAAATTATTATTTTTGTTATTAAGTTGTTTTAAAGCTTTTACCGACATACTAAAACGTCTAGCAATACCGTAAAGCGTGTCGTTTTGTTTAACGATGTACTCTCCAGCAAAGTTTGATTTAAAAAACTGACTTTTTAATAAGGCCTCTTGCCCTATAGGCAGCAGTAAAGTATGCGGCCCGTTAGGTGAGCTTTGATTTTTTAAATATCCCTGATTAATCGCGTGTAACTGCTTTGAACCTATACCAGAGAGCTTAGCGATGACTGAAAAGTCGAACTGCTGGCCTATATTCATCTGTGTTGTAAATGGCTTATATGCAAGCTTTGGGTGTTTAATGCCCTTTTGTGGGTGCTTAACTAAATAGCTTAAAGCGAGTAACTTGGGTACGTAGTCGGCAGTTTCTTTTGGCAGACTGAGTGACCAGTAATCGGTGCTTTTACCGCGTTTTTTATTTTTTTCGATTGCGCGTTTAACGCGGCCCTCACCACTGTTATAAGCAGCCAAAGCATGTAGCCAATTACCATCAAAGCGTTTATGTAAGTAGCTTAAGTAATCAAGTGCAGCATCGGTTGAAGCAAGTACGTCTTGGCGACCGTCGTACCATTGGTCTGACTTAACTCCAAAGTGATGCGCTGTTGCGCCAACTAACTGCCAAACACCAACAGCTTGCTGTGATGAGGCTATCGTTGGTCTAAAATCGCTTTCTACAAATGGTAGTAAAGCGAGCTCCATAGGTAGTTGCTTTTGCTCAATTTTTTTTACGATATGATACAGGTAAGGCGCTGCGCGTTTACTCACAGTTTGTAAGTAGTTAGGTTGCTTTGCGTACCAGCTGATACGCTTTTTTAACGCGCGATTTTGATAAACCGTAAAGTGTAGATTGTTGGCTATATGCACCCACAGATCGGTGGTTTTTGGTGGGCGCTTTTTTACGATTGTTTTTTTGAATTGAAGTGGCGTAACGTGCTCACTAACTTGGGGCGTTTGAGCTACTTCATCATCAATATCATAAGTATAGTCAGGCTCAAAATGAGTAAATATTTGTGGAGCTTCTTGTGGTTCTTGCTCCGTTGATTGACAACCAAATAACAAAATACCCAAACAACATAAAACCAAACTGCGCATAGTGATCACTTTTGTGAATTCCTTTTATTATTTTAACACAATCCGTTGTGTTGAGTTATTCTGCGCTTTTTGCGCGATTTAGGCCAGCTTGTAAAAAGAAGTTGCTCGATTTTATATTAAGCGCTTCTTGTTTATAAGGCTCAATAACTGATTCAGGAAACGACAGCATTAACTGCTCAATACTTTGATCTTTATTGTTTTTAACGTGCTCTGTTATGGCTGTTAAAAATGATAGAGGCTGTTTCAGCTGCTCTTTTGTTAATGTACCGCCGTGCCCAGGTAAAATAATAGTGAGCTTTTCGTCGTTAATATATTGCTTAAGCAACGTTTGCCAACTTTTAAGTTCACCGTGTCCAGGGTAAGGAAGCCAGTCAACGATATCGCCACCAATCAGCACACTGCCATTATTAGTAGTAATAGTTAAATCACCGTTAGTATGGGCTTGCTGCGGCTCAATGGTTATCTCAAAACCACCAAGGTCGATAGTTTTATGATTATCGATTATTATTTTTGGTTCGCCAAGTTGATATTCTTGCCAGCGAAAAAGTCGTTTTTTTGCAAGCTCTAACTTATTTCGCCATTTAGCTTGTTCATCTTTTTCTACGCTTGCTAATCGTTGGTAGCTTAGTTCTATACTTTTTTCATAGGTCTCTAGCTTGTCGGTATATGCTGTTTGATAAAGGTTAAAATTTTTATTTACTTGCTGATGAACAATGAGCTTGGCTTCAGGGTAAAAATTTTGCATGACTGCCATACCTAATAAGTGATCATCATGGTAATGCGTGGCAACTAAATAACATAAAGGCGTTTTAAGACGTTTTTTCAAATCTTCAGCAAGTTGCTCAACTGCGGCAAAATTGGCACTGGTATCGACAAGCAGGGCACATTTATCGCCTTCAATTAATACTTGATTAGAGTCGTAAAAACGAAGCTTGTCTTGTTGCTTTAAAAACTGAATATGAGGGTTTATTGTATTCCAAGTGACGGCAGCGTAGGTGTTAGGTACTATTAATAGTGCATATGCCAATAGTAAGTGCTTACATGAAGAGGCTATGTTTGAAAGTTTTAACTTCATTTATTATCTCTACGCTGGTGTTTAATTATTTTAATAATAAATAAAAAGCGCAGTATGCGCTTTTTATTTTTGGTGTTTGGGGTCATTTGCCAAATGCTGACTGAGTTTATCAATCAATTGGTCTTGATGCTGTTGTTCAACTGTAGCCTGTGTTTTTGCTTCTAGCAATTCGTGGCTTAAGTTTAATGCAGCCAGTAGTAGGGCTTTTTGATCGCTTCTAACGGTTGAACGTAGTTTCATTTGTTCAACTAAGTCATTTAGATTTTTAGCTGCTGCTATTAATGCATCTTCCTGCCCTTCGGGGCAAGCAAATTGCTGCTCTTTACCTAGCAACTCAACAGTGACCCGCTGGTTTTGCAGCTCAGACATTAGCTAGCCTGTTGTGCGCTTTGTAACTTATCAAGAAGACCAGATAAAGTAGTGCTGGCATCTTTTTGCTTTTCTTCATTTTCTAAAGCTTCAAGCTGTAGCAATTCGTTATCATCGCTTAGTTTAGTATTTTGTTCTTTTAAAGTAGCAACATCTGTTTGTAATTGGTTATTACGTTCGATTAAAGAATCGATCAGTTGTTCGAGTTGTTGAAGAGTAGTGTTATTCATAAAGGCGCTCATATAACTGTAATTAATGTCATGCAAATGTAAAGCAAAGTGTATTGATTTGCCAGCATTTATGGCGGTTTTAGCTGATTTTTCTTCTACGTTAAGGGATAATTCAGCATATGAGCTTTTTCATTCAGAAATGGTTCACTTAAACACTCCCTTATCTTGGTGTAAGTTGCCAAAGCCCAGTGCTTATGGTTCACTTACGATATTAAATTGCGTATGGCGAAAATAAATAATGCTTAGTTACAGACACTCATTTCATGCGGGTAATCCTGCCGATGTACTTAAACATTTAGTACTGGCACAAGTACTAAATTATCAAATAATTAAAGATAAACCGCTTGATTATATAGACACGCATTCAGGTGCTGGGTTTTTTGAACTTGCCGCTGCCGATGCGCAAAAAACGCAAGAGTACCAAGATGGTATTGAAAAGCTTTGGCAACATAAAAGCGAGCATGCTGAACTTAATGAGTACATTGAATTAATTAAGTCATTTAACGACACTGACGAACTTGCGTTTTATCCGGGTTCACCAAAAATTGCAGAGCATTTTTTACGTCGTCAAGATAAGGGCTGGTTTTTTGAGCTGCATCCGCGCGATTTATTATTGCTTGAAGAAAACATGCAAGGTAAGCGCTCTATTCGGGTGCGAGGCGAGGATGGTTTCGCAGGTTTAGTTGGTTTATTACCACCAGCATCTCGCAGGGCATGTGTATTAATTGATCCACCATACGAAATTAAAGATGACTACGAAACAGTTGTAAAAACCTTAGTTAAAGCTCATCAGCGTTTCGCTACTGGTACTTACATGATTTGGTATCCGGTAGTAGACAGAGAGCGTATTGATAATATGGAGCAAGGCTTAATTGATTCGGGTATGCGCAACATTCAGTTATTTGAATTAGGCACCGAAGCCGATACCGATGTACACGGTATGACAGCATCTGGCATGATTGTAATTAATCCTCCATGGAAACTAAAACAAACGATGGATGCATTGCTACCAGAGCTTATGGCTTTATTAAGCAAGCCGAGCGGCTTTTATCGTAGCGAACAATTAGTGAATGAATAGCTAAATATTAAATAAAAGCGCTGTGCAATACAGCGCTTGTTTATATGTCTTATTTTTTAACGTATTTAGTTAAAATCACAATACGCTGGCCATCAACACGCCCTTCAATATGTTCAGGGTTGCTGGTTAGGCCAATATTTCGAACAGCTGTTCCACGTTTAGCGGTAAGGCTACTGCCTTTAACGTCTAAGTCTTTAATTAGGGTAACAGTATCGCCCGCTTGAAGAACTACACCGTTGCTATCTACATGCTTTAAATCGTCATCTTCTGCAAGTGCTTTTTTAGCCCATGTTAGCGTGTCTTCTTCAAGATAAATCATGTCTAGTGCATCTTGTGCCCAGCCATTATCTGGTGCTAAACGCGAAAGCATTCTATAAGCTACAACTTGCACAGCAGGTGTTTGACTCCACATGCTGTCGTTTAAACAGTGCCAATGTGTAGGCGTTATGTCACTGTTATTCTCGATTTGATCTTTACATGTTTGACACGTGTAAATGCATTTATCTGAGTGGGTTTCAGTTACTGGTGGTACTTCGTAAACAGATAAGTTTTCGGTTGCACCGCATAATTCACATTGACTACTACTACGTTCGATTAAGGCTTTTTCAATACTCATGGGGCTCTTTCTAGTTCTGGTCGAGTTAACATTTGCTGCTATTATACTCCAAAATATGAGCTCTGCGCCATTAGTCCCTTAATTTTGTGTGGGTATATTACTCATATACTTATCTTTAATACTTTTTATATAGCCTTGAGGCCTTTTTTGATTATTCCTGGGAGAATGCGGTTTGGCCGAATCGTTTTTATAAAATTGATAATGGTTGTCTGATACACTCTCATTATATTTTAAAGGCGCGGTGTTAGGCTTCGCTAAAGTTGAAAATATAAATAGCAAAGGATAAACCTTTAATATCTGAATAAAGTTGGTCAAAGCGCCACCTTTTATATTAAAGTTATTATATGAGTGTTGTGTAGTTTTAGCTGTTTTGTAATGATTACTATGTTTATCTTATGCGAGTTGCATTAAAGTACACGTATTATTGGCTGTTTTGCCATCTCTTATTTATAGGTTTAGAGCCAAGTGAAATTACATAATATCTCTGATGAGGCCCAAAAAATAACTCAGTTTGTCGCGCGGCAACCTATTTTTGATATTGATCAAAATGTTTTTTCGTACGAATTGCTTTATAGAGACTCAGCCAATAATGCGTTTCCTGTAGGTACTTCTGATGTGCATGCGACAAGCCGATTGTTTTTCAATGCGTTAATGCTATTAGGGCTAGATAGACTAACAGCGCATCACTTGGCGTTTATAAATTTATCATCAGAAACTATTTTAGATAATTTTCCCAAACTTTTATTGCCAGAAAATAGCGTTATTGAAATAGTAGAGCGCACGGGGAATATTCCTGCGGTTGCTGAGCGTGTGCAAGAACTTAAAAAAGAAGGGTATGTTTTTGCGCTGGATGACTACGATGGCGATCCAAAATGGGAGCCACTATTAGCACATGTTGATTACATAAAAATTGAGATAGATGATCCGGTTATTAAAACCAATATGCGCATTAAAAAAATAAAACGCGCAAATCCACATGCAAAAATAATTGTTGAACGAATAGAAACGCATGAGCAATTTAATACATTAAAATTGGCAGGCTGCGATTTATTTCAGGGGTTCTTTTTTTCTCGCCCAGAAATGATTACGTATAAAGGTGTAGAACCTTCAAAGCTAACAGTATTTGACCTTTTGCGCTTTACCGCAAAACAAACACTTTGCTTTAAAGAAGTTCATCAACGTGTAGCTAGAGATGTAGCCATAACAGCGCGAGTTTTAAAGCTGGCTAATGCGCGTTCAGGTAAAGCAAATTTAGTCATTACTTCGATTTCGCAGGCTGTCATTTATTTAGGTGAAGATACAATTAGGCAATTTGTACGTGTTTTAGCAATTAGTGAGTTAGGTGTCGAAAAGCCAACCGAATTAACTAAGCTTGCTTTAACGCGTGCGCAATTTATGTCGCTTATTTTGGAGCAAAACAACAGCGATTTGACCGAACAAGGCTACTTAGTAGGTCTGTTTTCTGTGCTTGATGCCATTTTAGATGCTGATTTAAAAGATATAGTTAATGAATTCACCTTGGATGCAGCTATATCAGATGCCTTATTGCTTGAAAAAGGTATTTTAGGCAAGTGTTTATCATTAATAAAAGAGTTTGAAGTAGATAACCTTGATAAGGCGATGGCTCTGTTGGCTAAAATAAATCCTGAGCTACATGTTGGGTATATGTTTAATTTTTTACTGGATGCTGTTTTATACAGTGATGACATTATTGAGGCTATAGCAGAGTAAATATGCGTAATTGGTTGTCGGTTATAAGTGTAGTGATTGCTCTTTGTTTATTGTTTCCTGGTATTACAAAGCCAGTATTAACAATTGAAGGCAATATAGACAAATCAAAATTAGCCCAAGCGGGTATAGAGATGCTGGCTGAAGAAGGTGATGGTCGAACTCGCAGTATGCTAATGATGTTCTCGAACATGCTAGGGCTTGATAAGTTAGAAGGTGAGATTAGCGCCTACAACAAAACACAAAGTATTTTAGGCACAGTTAAAGAGCTTGCTAGCAATAATAATTTATTTGTAGCCGCTTTAGTGGGGTTGTTTTCTATTGTTATTCCAAGCTTGAAGCTGCTATTACAATTGCTTTATTGTTGCCTTCCTTTGAATGGGTTTAAGCAAAAGCTCGGTCTGGTTATTTGTGCATTAAGTAAGTGGAGCATGGTTGATGTATTTGTTATTGCATTAATAGTGACTTACTTAGCAGGTAACGCCCATGGTAAAAGTGGTGAGCTACTTGTTATGAATGCACAATTTGGTGAAGGGTTTTGGTATTTTAGCGCATATTGTATATTTGCAATTATCGCGAGTAACTTAATAAAAACACCTGATAAACCGCAGTCTACATAATTAAAGTATTTGTAGTTGCCGTTAGGTTACCTTACAATCATTTTAAAGTTTATTAAAAGGCATAATGTTGCAACGTTTTTACTCTAGTTTACTCATGATAACTTTGCTGCTCACTTTTGTGGGTCAGGCAGTTGCGTCTGTAGCTATGGTATGCGAAATGCCTCATATGCCAACTAAAAAAGCAATGCATGCCCAAATGCCAATGACACAAAGTAGTGATGCAACCGCTGTCGCTAGCATGTCTGATAATATGATGCAGATGGATTGTTGCGACGACGAAAGTACGCCACAAAATGACTGTAAATGCCCTATGAGTGGCTGCGCTGCTAATTCAATGCTTAATGTTGATACTTTATTTAGCGTTACTTTACTTGAATCTGAAAAAGTAAATGTACGTGTATTTACTACACAAATTAATATACCTCGTTCACTCTACCGCCCTCCTATGTCTGCTTAATAGCAAGATAGGTGTAATATCAATTGTATTGAAAATATGCTCATTCTAGGATCTAAATACCTCTCTAACTGCGTTAAAAATTACTTATATAAAGCAGATATACTGCGTAATTTTTTCCTTGTTATAGAGCTATTTCCCCACCGCAATAATAGATCATTAATTCAATGCAATTGATATAGAAGGTTTTGTAAAACTCCTAAACACCTTTTTTGCTTCCTAATTTAAGATTTTCTTTTATTTTTAGATGGAGCAGGTGATGAACCACGCTGTAAGTATTAAAGTCGTATTATGTAGTGTTGTGTTATTTAGCACCGCTGTTAATGCGCAAAACAATCAAAATAACCTAAATACCGAAATACTAAATCAAACTAGTAATGAGCAAACGCTAAGCTTAACGCAAGCGCTTAATTATGCGCTAACGCATGAGCCATGGCTAAAAGCGAGTGGCTACCAAGAAGATGCAGCAATAGCGCAAAGCATTGCCGCAGGCACCTTACCCGATCCTGTTTTAACGGTTGGCTTACTCAACTTACCTACTAACGGTTATGCGTTTGACCAAGAAGGGATGACGCAGCTTAAAGTCGATTTGAGCCAAAAGTTTAGCCGAGGGAATAGTTTAGCGCTTAAACAAAAAGCATTAGCACAGTCTGCTCAACAATACCCTTGGCAGCGCGCCGATCGCTTAGCACAAGTAAAAGCAATTGTGATTGAGTCGTGGTTAAACGCGTATCGTGCTCAGCGTAGTATTGCTTTAATTGAGCAAGATAAAGGGCTATTTACTCAGCTTATTGACATTACCGAAGCAAGCTACGCAAGTACCTTAGGTAAAACACGCCAGCAAGATATTATTCGTGCGCAATTAGAACTCACCCGTCTTGAAGATAAGCTGGTTATGCTTGAGCAGCAATTTGAAAGTGCTAAAAACCGTTTAGCACAGTGGTTACCTATGAATATGCTTATGCAGCCTTTAAATACAGAGTTTACTAAAACCACAGGGCTGGTTGATTTTGCGAACCTTGAATTTGATAAATTAATACAGTTACTTATGGCGCATCCCGCAATTATTGCGATAGATAAAACCGTAATGGCAAAGCAAACCGAAGTTGCACTCGCTAAGCAAAGCTACAAACCTCAAATGGGCGTTAATGTGGGTTATGGTTACCGAGATGATACCCCGATGGGGGAGTCGCGAGCTGATTTACTCTCGGTAGGGTTTAGTATTGATTTGCCATTGTTTACCGATAACAGACAAGATCAACAGGTTAAATCGGCTATCGCTAGTGCAGAAGCGACTAAAACACAAAAGCGGGTGGCGCTTCAAAAACTCAAAGGCATGTACTTTAAGGAGTTTAGCCAACTCGCTCGTTTGCAAAAACGCGATGCGCTTTATCAAAATACGTTATTACCGCAAATGTCAGAGCAATCTCAAGCAACACTTAATGCTTATACGCGCGACGATGGAAATTTTTCTGATGTGATGCGCGCGCGCATTAGTGAACTTAACGCCAAAATAGACGCACTGAACATTCAAGTAGATCAACATATTATTACCGCCCGCCTTAATTATTATGCAAGTAGCTTAGACACCCAAGTAATGAGCGAGCAAACTGGAGAATTACACAATGAATACTAATTTAAAGTTACTTGTTGCCGCCTTAATTGGCGCAGGCGCCTTTGGGTTAATAGGCGGCTTAGTTATGCAATTTTTACCTAGCAACTCGGCAATGAATGAACAACAAAGCGCTGACAAACAGCCCTTATATTGGGTAGCCCCTATGGATAGTAATTACAGGCGTGACGCGCCAGGGCTTTCCCCAATGGGAATGGATTTAGTACCTGTGTATGAAAACGCTAGCAACGCTCAGGATGGACCAGGTGCTGTCACTATTTCGCCTGCAGTCGTTAATAACTTTGGTGTAAGAACTGCCAAAGTGCAGCTTAAAACACTTCACAGCGATATAAATACTGTGGGTTATGTGCAATATAACCAAGACCAACTTATTCACATTCATCCGCGTGTAGAAGGCTGGATTGAAAGTTTATATGTTAAAGCACAAGGTGCAGAAGTTAAAGCCGGTGAGCCTTTATATACATTGTATTCACCACAATTGGTGAACGCACAGGAAGAGTTTTTATTGGCAGTTAATCGTAATAATACCGTGTTAATTCGCGCTGCAAAGGCGCGTTTAGAGTCGTTAAATGTGTCTGATGGATTTATTGAACGTTTACAAAAAAATAAAAAGGTAATGCAAAATATTACTTTTTACGCAAAGCAAAGTGGTGTGGTAGATGAGCTAACAGTACGAGAAGGCTTTTACGTTAAACCAGGCACATCAATGATGAGCATTGCCCAGCTAGATGAAATTTGGGTAGAGGCGGAAGTGTTCGAGCGCCAATCAGAACAAGTGAGTGTTGGGTTGCCCGTTACAATGACGCTTGATTACTTAAAAGGTCAAAAGTGGGAAGGTAAGGTTGATTACATTTACCCCGCGCTTGATGCTAAAAACCGGACTCTGCGTGTAAGGCTTAGGTTTGAGAACGCAGATCATCGGTTAAAACCAAATATGTTTGCACAAGTGAGCATTCACGCTAAAGCGAGTCAGGCGCAATTTACAGTCCCTAAAGAAGCGGTAATTCGCACGCAGCATCAAAACCGTGTGGTTATTGCATTAGGTGAGGGTCGTTTTAAATCGGTTGAAGTCGAAGTTGGGCAAATTAATAGTAATGAAGCGGTCATTTTGTCAGGTGTAATGACAGGTGACACGGTAGTGACCTCAGCGCAATTTTTAATTGATTCTGAGTCGAGTAAAAGCTCCGACTTTAAACGAATGGAAATACCTGGCTCTGGTATTAGCTCAAGTATGAGTTCTGGTTCAGGCTCGAATATGAACATGGATATGCAGCCACAAAGCGCCACGGTTAACGGTACTATTAATGCCATAGATACACAAAATCGCATTATTAATATTAGCCGAGAAGCCATTGAAAAATGGAATCGAGAACCCGCCACAATGGACTTTGTATTAGCGCCAGATATTGACATTACTCAGTTTGAAAATGCCCAGTATATTAATTTTACTTTTAGCATTATTAACGATGAGTTTGTAATTACTAAAGCGCAAAACGCAGAGCCGATTGATCATTCTACTATGCAACCTATGCAAAACAGTTCTCACTAGGAGCCATTATGATAACCGCCATTATTCGCTGGTCTGTTAGCAATCGCTTTTTTGTGTTGTTGCTTACATTAATTTTACTGGGTGGAGGAGTGTTTGCACTAAAAAATACTCCCGTGGATGCCTTGCCTGACTTATCTGATGTTCAGGTCATTATAAAAACTACTTACCCGGGGCAAGCGCCGCAAGTAGTGCAAGACCAAGTTACATTTCCGCTCACCACAGCAATGCTTTCTGTTCCGGGTGCACAAACTGTAAGGGGTTTTTCGTTTTTTGGTGACTCGTACGTTTACGTTATTTTTGACGAAAAAACTGATTTGTATTGGGCGCGTAGCCGAGTACAAGAATACCTAAGCCAAGTAGCAAGCAGATTACCCGATAGCGCTACGCCAGAGCTTGGCCCTGATGCAACTGGTGTAGGTTGGATTTACTTATACGCACTCGTTGATAAAACCAATAAACACGATATTAGTCAGCTACGAAGCTTACAAGATTGGTTTTTAAAGTTTGAATTACAAACCGTGCCTGGAGTCTCTGAGGTGGCTGCTGTTGGTGGCATGGTTAAGCAATATCAAGTTAATGTTGATCCCGATAAATTACGTGCGTATGGTATTCCGCTTAGCCTTATTCAAACCGCTATTCAACAAGGCAACCAAGAGATGGGCGCCTCGGTAGTTGAAATGGCTGAAGCAGAATACATGGTAACAAGCACCGGCTATATTAAAAGTGTTGCCGACTTAGAAGCGATTCCGCTTGGCGTAAATGCTAATGGTACTGCGCTGCAATTACGTGATGTAGCCGATATTAGAGTCGGACCGCAAATGCGCCGTGGTATTGCAGAGCTTAATGGCGAAGGCGAGGTAACCGGCGGCATTGTTATTATGCGCTATGGCGAAAATGCACAAAAAACTATTGAGCTTGTAAAAGCAAAATTAGAATCGCTTAAAAAGGGATTACCAGAGGGCGTTGAAATAGTTCCTGTGTACGATCGCTCCAACTTAATAAATAACGCGGTAGATAACCTAACAAGTAAGCTAATTGAAGAGCTTATTGTAGTTGCTTTAGTGTGTGTGGTGTTTTTGTTTCATGTGCGCTCATCGCTGGTGGCGATTATTACGTTACCGCTTGGGATTTTAACGGCATTTATAATTATGTATTGGCAGGGGATTAACGCCAATATTATGTCTTTAGGAGGAATTGCAATAGCCATAGGCGCAATGACCGACGGTGCTATCGTCATGATTGAAAATATGCACAAACATATGGAAAAAACGCCTCTTACCAACGAAAACCGCTGGGAAGTTGTGGCTAAATCGGCGAGTGAAGTGGGTCCTGCATTATTTTTTAGTTTATTAATTATTACCGTCAGCTTTATGCCGGTATTTATTTTAGAAGCGCAAGAAGGGCGTATGTTTGCGCCACTGGCTTACACTAAAACCTATGCTATGGCTGCGTCTGCTGGGCTTGCGATTACCCTAGTGCCGGTATTAATGGGTTACTTTATTAGAGGTAAAGTCATTTCGGAGCAAAAAAATCCAGTTAACCGATTACTCGTCGCAGCGTATCGTCCACTACTTAACTGGGTGCTTAAATTTCCAAAAATGACATTGGTACTCGCGGTGGTTGTTTCTGTTATTGGCTTTTACCCGGTAAATAAAATAGGCAGTGAATTTATTCCGCCACTCGATGAGGGCGATTTAATGTATATGCCCACAACGTATCCTGGTTTATCGGTAGGTAAAGCGCGCGAAATACTACAGCAAACCGACAAGTTAATTGCCACAGTACCCGAGGTTAAAACGGTATTTGGTAAAGTGGGGCGAGCAGAAACTGCAACAGATCCTGCGCCGCTTACAATGATAGAGACGTTTATTCAGTTAAAACCAAAAGACGAATGGCGCGAGGGTATGACTCTTGAAAAGCTTAAAAAAGAACTCGACGGTTTGGTTAAGTTTCCGGGGCTGACGAATGCGTGGGTAATGCCTATTAAAACGCGTATTGATATGCTCGCAACCGGCATTAAAACCCCAGTGGGCATTAAAGTTGCGGGACCAAAGTTGAGTGAAATTCAAAAAATTGGTCAACAAATAGAAGTGCTTTTAAAAGATGTGCAAGGCACCGCATCGGTTTACTCAGAGCGAGTAGCCGGTGGACGTTATATAAAAGTAGATATAAATCGTGAAAAAGCCGCGCGTTATAGCTTAAACATTAGCGACGTACAGCAAGTTGTATCTACTGCAATAGGCGGCACAAACGTAACACAAACGGTAGAAGGGCAAGAGCGTTACCCTGTTAATTTACGTTATCCGCAAGCATACAGAGACTCGCCAGAAGAGTTAATGTTGTTACCTATTGTAACGCCTACAGGGCAGCGTATAGCACTTGGTGATGTAGCCGATGTATTTATTGAAGATGGACCGCCTGGTATAAAAAGCGAAAATGCACGTTTAAACGGTTGGAGTTTTATTGATATAGATGGCGTTGATATTGGTACTTACGTTGAGCACGCTCAGCAAGTGCTCGATAAAGACCTAATACTACCTGCTGGCTACTCAATTACGTGGGCTGGGCAGTATGAATACATGCAGCGCGCTAAAGACAAACTGACTTATGTATTACCACTTACATTAGCGATTATTATTGTATTGCTTTACCTTAATTTTAGAAGCTTTGCTGAGGTCACTATTATTATGGCTACGTTGCCACTGGCAATGATTGGGGGCGTATGGCTAATGTATTTAGAGGGCTTTAACTTTTCAGTTGCAGTAGGTGTGGGCTTTATTGCCTTAGCCGGTGTTGCGGTAGAAATAGGGGTTATTATGTTGGTGTATTTAAACCAAGCCTATCAAGAAAAGTGCCTCGAAGCAGAGCAGGCTGGTAAGCCACTTAGTTTAGTGCAATTACAGCAAGCTATTATTGAGGGAGCAGGGCTTCGAGTACGCCCAGTTATGATGACTGTCGCGACCATTATTATTGGCTTGCTACCTGTGCTGTATGGCACAGGCACTGGAAGCGAAGTAATGAGCCGAATAGCAGCGCCTATGGTTGGCGGTATGGGCAGTGCAATTGTACTCACCTTACTTGTTATTCCTGCGGTTTACCTACTATGGCGTAAACAAGGACTTAAATAATAAGGCTATAGAGCAATGCGTTAACTACTCACGCATTGCTCTATAAAAATTACCTATAATTTGTAAGTTGTTCTATTAAATAGCTTGTTATTACTCATATTTAAATTAACCAACTGTTTTTAAATAGCTTTTTAATTGGCACGCTTTACGCAATGTATTATCTATACAGTCAACAAGTAAGGAATGCACATGCAAGTTAAAACAATTAAAGAGGTATACGATTGGACCGTTTTGTTTCATACGCAAATGGCGGCTAATTTTTATAGCGTAAAGGATTTACTCGATGAACATAACGCAATGCTGGTGGACTATTACCTAAATTACGAAAAAAAACTCGCTGAAGATTTAGTTGGCTTTAAAGCGATAACCGAAATAAATACGCTCGATACATACAGCTACGAATATTTTGCTAAAAATCCTGAGTTAATTACTTTTAAAGATATTAGCAAAGATCAAAAATTTGATGAGCAAGCTATTCAAGGTTACTTATCAGAGCAGCATCAAAAAGTAATTGAGTTATATGAATACTTACTTGAGCGAGCTGAAACCGAAAGTGGGCAAGAAAAGCTTCAACAAATACTAGAGCTTGAAAAGCAAGGCATTAAACAAATGATGCAAAGCACTAATCGACATATGGATATGTAGCTTTATAAAAGAGCGGGATTACTGAGTTTATCTTGCTCTTATTAGCTTTAAGGTCGTTATTTAAAATAGCTGATGCTTGCATCGGCTTATTTTATGTCTGCGTTAAATAATCTGCAGAGCATTTTGATAAAATTAGTTAGAATGAGATGCGTGTCAGCAGAGTGACACGCAAAAAGGGAGGTTAAACTTCTTCTGTATCTACAATCAAATCGCTTGTGATTGATTCCAGCGCTTCAATCACTTCATCTTTGTCTATGCCTTTTGGTAAAGTTACGGTCGCAACAGCGCTAAAAATAGGCACTCCCCAATTAGGCGCACTTTGCTGCCTTGAATTTAAATGAGTAATGTTAGCGCCTTTGTGGCGTATTACACTTGCCAGTTCTTGCACAATACCAGGACGGTCGTTGCCTGTTATTACTAAATTAATTTGCTCTAGTGTTGATGGTTCAACTTCAGTGTTTCCGGTTTCAATACGAACGTCTAACTTAGGTAACTTATTTAAAGCACTCTGTAATGATTGAAAATGCTCCTCAGCAACTTCAAGTTGAATAATACCTGCAAAATGACCTAATAAATGGCTCAAGTTACTGCTTAGCCAGTTACCATGATTTTGTAATACGACTGATGAGATGCTCTCTACTAAACCAGGGCGGTCTTGCCCTAAAATAGTTATAACCAACTGCTTCATAAATAATTCTCTTTTTAAGCCCAAAGAAAGTAAATGCATAGGCATTAAGTGTGTTGTTCAATCAAAATTGTGTGTTGTTGCACTCTTTATAAATCTTTGATTTTAAATTAATAAAAATGAATATAGTTGTGTTGACTATACGCAGTATTAATAGTAATTATTATTTACTAAGTACTCTTTTAGTATTGACCTCGATAAATACTTTGTCCAATTATTTTATGATTTAGTTCACTCATAAATCTTCAATTTGAAGCTTATTTAGACATTTTATCCGCTAGTTTTATTTAAAATCGTTTTAAAGTGCTTATTATTACTGCTGTAACATTACTGTCATCTTGATGAAATATAATTTATGCAACGTTAAGATTTAAGGGTGTTTTGATGACTTCAAATCCGAATAAACCGACTTTTAATACGGATCGAAGCCGTCTATTTAAAGATCGGTTTGCCAAATTTGGTATAACCGCAGGTGGGATAATGGTATTGGTAGCACTGCTACTGATATTCTTTTACCTTCTTTATGTAGTACAGCCAATTTTTAAATCAGCAAAAGTAGAAAAACGCGATAGCTTTCATGTCGCTAATTCACAGCAAATAGCAGGCTTAGGCGTAGAAGAGCAAACTGAAGTTGCTTATTTACTGAGTCAGCAAGGTCAAGTTGATTTTTACAGTGTTGAGTCAGGTAGTTTTGGTAAAAAACTCAAAACGCTTAATGCAGAGTTACCAAGTGATGCAACAAGCTTTGCGACTAGTGCGCCTTTTCAAGGGCATTATGCGTTTGGTTTAGAAGATGGCACCGTAATGGTTGTTGCACCTAAATTTTTGGTTACCTTTCCAAATAACGAGCGTAAATTAACACCTCGTTTAGGCTTTCCTCTTGGGGAAGCAGCTTTAGAAGTAGATGAGCAAGGCGCTGCCATTAAACGCTTTGCATTTAGTCACTATGAAGACAAAACAGCGGTTGTAGCACTTACAGAGGACAAGCGTGTTCTGTTTAGTAGTTTTGTTGCTGAAGAAAACATGTTTACCGGTGAAGTTGAATGGGTTATTGAACGTACCGAGCTTGATGTTGAAGGACGTGTAGACGAGCTATTAATGTCGCCAGATACAACACGCACTTTTGTACGTTCTGCCAATCAAGTTTACGTATACGATACGCGTGACCCAAGTGATGTAGAACAAATTCAGTTGCTTTCGGCTAACGAAGAAAATGCAAATATTGTATCTGCACAACTGCTAGCGGGCGCAAACTCACTCATGCTTGCTAATGATAACGGTGAGGTTTCGCAGTGGTTTGAAGTAAACACTGATACTGGCCGTGAATATCAAAAAATCCGTTCATTTGAAACAACTAAGCAAAGTAAATTAAATGTATTTACTGAGTTTTATCGCCGTACTTTTTTTACTACCAGCAGTAATGGTGAGCTAGGTGTGTATTACACAACCAGCGAAGCAAAGCTTTGGCAAGGTAGAGTAAGTGAAGGCGCTATAGAGAACTTTGCAATTGCACCGCGCTCAAACGCTGCACTTATACTTGCTGATAACAAATTAACGGTTCTTGAAATTCATAATGAGCATCCAGAAGTTACTTGGTCGGCACTTTGGCAAGAAGTATGGTACGAAGGTTACCCAGAGCCGGGTTATATTTGGCAGTCAACATCAGCTAGTGATGACTTTGAATCTAAATTTTCACTCGTGCCTATTTCGTTTGGTACGCTAAAAGCTGCGCTTTACGCGATGTTATTTGCGGTACCTATCGCGCTTTCAGCGGCTATTTATACGGCTTACTTTATGTCGAGCGAACTACGTAAAGTGGTTAAGCCTACAGTCGAAATAATGGAAGCATTACCAACGGTTATTTTAGGTTTTTTAGCGGGTCTTTGGTTAGCACCGTTAATAGAAGAGCACTTACCGGCCATTGTTGGATTGCTCGTACTATTACCGCTAAGTATGCTAGCGACGGGTTTCGCCTGGACTAAATTACCAGCAAAAATTCGCCACAGAATTCCTGAAGGTTCTCATTCCATTATCCTTATTCCGGTCGTTTTACTTATAGGTTGGTTTTCGTTTGCGATGAGTGGATTTGTTGAGCTTTGGATGTTTGACGGCAATGTGCGTCAGTACTTAACAAATGAGCTGGGTATGACATTCGATCAACGTAATTCACTTGTTGTAGGTATTGCGATGGGTTTTGCGGTTATTCCTACCATATTCTCAATTGCAGAAGATGCTGTATTTAGTGTACCTAAACACTTATCAAATGGCTCATTAGCATTAGGTGCAACACAGTGGCAAACACTAATACGCGTTGTATTACTAACAGCAAGCCCAGGTATTTTCTCAGCAGTAATGATGGGACTTGGGCGCGCCGTTGGCGAAACCATGATTGTACTTATGGCCACGGGTAATACACCGATTATGGATTGGAGTATTTTCCAGGGCATGCGTACGCTTGCGGCAAATATTGCAGTTGAAATGCCAGAGTCTGAAGTAGGCAGTTCGCACTACAGAATATTGTTCTTAGCAGCCTTTGTACTATTCATATTCACATTCATTTTTAACACAGTCGCTGAGTTTGTTCGCCAGCAACTGCGTGAAAAATACAGCTCGATGTAAGCGGAGAGACACGACATGGTAAAGCAGTGGTTTAAGTCTGGTTCTCCTTGGATTTGGATGACCGGTGGTGCAGTGAGCATCAGTTTGATTTCAGTTTTAGGCTTATTAGCAATGATAGCCTGGAAGGGATTAAGTTTTTTTTGGCCTTCAGAAGTTGTGCAGTTTGAACTTGAAGGGTCAATTGCAAAGCAAACCGTTATTGGTGAAGTTTACGACCGTGAATTAGTGCCAAAATCGCGTTTAGCGGCAACAGGTATTGACGTTAGCGGGTTTGAAAAAGAAGAAATAGAGCGTTTACTTATTAAAACAGGTAACCGTGAGTACGTAGATTTAGATTTTCGTTGGATATTAGAAACCGACATTAAAAATAAAACAGCACCAGCGGCGCTTGCTGTATTTGAGCGTAGTAAAAACGGTAACTTTTATGGTTATGTTGAAAATGTTATTAAAGACGGTCAACCGGTTAATGGCGATAAAATAGAAGCGCTACATGAACTTGTAGAGCGTGCTGTTGATTTGAACGACGAAGCACTTGATTTGCAAAATGGTGACATTGGGCATATTAACTACGCACTTGAACGCCTTCGTTTAAAAGAAAAGGGCTACTTACTCGATAACGCACTTACTGATGAGCGTGTTGCTGAACTAGCTCAAGAGCGTGCTGAATTACGTGCAGAATATGGTGTACTTGAAAAAGATTTATTTGCACTACGCAAACAAGCTAAGCGTGACCATGTAACTGTAAAAGATATGCGCGGCGAAATTGTAACGATTCCAATGTACCAAGTCCTTGATGTTTGGTTTCCAAACGACATGGGCTTTTTTGCAAAACTAGGTCATTACTTTGTGCAGCTAGGTAAGTTTGTATCTGATGACCCACGAGAAGCAAATACAGAGGGCGGTGTGTTCCCCGCTATATTTGGTACTGTATTTATGGTTATGTTGATGGCTGTAATAGTAACGCCGTTTGGTGTGGTTGCAGCAATTTACTTACACGAATATGCCGCTAAAAATGCAGTGACTAAAATGATTCGTATCGCGGTGATTAACTTGGCCGGTGTTCCTTCAATTGTATACGGTGTATTTGGCCTCGGCTTTTTTGTATACATGCTAGGTGGCAGCTTAGACCAATTATTTTATCCTGAATCGTCACCAACGCCAGTATTTGGTACGCCTGGTGTTATGTGGTCAGCGTTAACGCTCGCTATACTTACTCTGCCAGTTGTTATTGTATCGACTGAAGAAGGTTTATCTCGTATTCCAAGTACGGTTCGTGATGGTTCACTAGCGCTAGGCGCAACAAAGGTTGAAACGTTATGGCGTATTATTATTCCAATGGCAAGCCCTGCAATTATGACCGGTTTAATACTGGCAGTTGCGCGTGCTGCAGGTGAAGTTGCACCATTAATGTTAGTGGGTGTTGTAAAAATGGCGCCTACATTACCACTTGATGGCAACTTTCCGTATTTTCACTTAGACAGAAAGTTTATGCACTTAGGCTTTCATATATACGATGTTGGCTTCCAAAGCCCTAATGTTGAAGCGGCACGCCCGCTGGTATACGCAACGGCCTTTTTATTGGTGTCGGTGATTATTACCTTAAACATAACGGCCATTGGTATACGTAACCATTTACGTGAAAAATTCAGATCGCTTGAACACTAATTAGTAAAGATTTTATAGGTAATAAAAATGATTACAGTCGCTCCACGAGTAAACCAAGCTAATATAGGCCAGAAGTTAGACCTAGAAAACTTAACTGATGACCAAAAAGCGCTAGAGATTAAAGACCTCGATCTTTACTACGGTGATAAGCAAGCGCTTAATAAAGTAAATATGAACATTCCTAAAGGCCAAGTAACTGCGTTTATCGGACCATCGGGTTGTGGTAAATCAACATTACTGCGTTGTATTAATCGCATGAATGATTTGGTTGATATTTGTCGTATTGAAGGTGAAATATTACTTCACGGTCAAAATATTTACGATAAGAGCGTAGATGTCGCTGCACTTCGTCGTAATGTGGGCATGGTGTTTCAGCGTCCTAACCCATTTCCTAAATCAATTTATGAAAATGTAGTTTACGGCCTGCGTTTACAAGGCATTAAAGAGAAACGTAAATTAGACGAAGTGGTAGAACAATCACTTCGTGGTGCTGCTTTGTGGGATGAAGTAAAAGATAGATTACACGATAGCGCATTTGGTCTATCGGGTGGTCAGCAACAGCGTTTAGTAATTGCTCGTTCAATTGCAATTGAACCAGAAGTGCTTTTACTTGATGAACCTACATCGGCACTCGACCCTATTTCTACTTTGGTAATCGAAGAGCTAATAAACGATTTAAAAAACAAATTTACCGTTGTTATTGTTACACATAACATGCAACAAGCAGCGCGTGTATCTGATCAAACAGCCTTTATGTACATGGGCGAATTGATTGAATACTCAGATACAAATACCTTATTTACTACACCAAAAAAGAAAAAGACCGAAGACTATATTACCGGTCGTTACGGTTAATTAGCCCGTTATAGCGTGTTGTACAAGATTAAGAGAGAAGGTAACTATGGAACATAATATAAATAAGCATATTTCTGGGCGCTTTAACCAAGAACTAGAAAATGTACGTAATCATGTATTAAGCATGGGTGGATTAGTTGAGCAGCAATTAAATAGTGCGCTTGATGCGGTGAGTCGTAATGACGCTGAGCTTGCTCAAAAAGTACGTCAAAACGATTACAAAGTAAATGCGATGGAAGTCAGCATTGATGAAGAGTGTACGCGTATCATTGCTCGTCGTCAGCCTGCAGCAAGTGATTTACGTTTGGTGATTGCAATTGCTAAAACAATCGCCGATTTAGAGCGCATTGGCGATGAAGCAAAGCGAATTGCCAAAGTTGCACTAGACTCATTTACTAAGGATCAACAAGACCTATTAGTAAATATTGAGAATATGGGCCGCCAAGTTTTAAAAATGTTACACGACGTACTCGACGCATTTGCACGTATGGATGTGCAACGCGCATTTCAAGTACACAAAGAAGATGCAAAAGTTGACCGTGAATATGAAGCCATCACACGTCAAATAATGACCTATATGATGGAAGATCCGCGCTCAATCCCGAAAATTATGGACCTAGTTTGGTCTGTTCGCTCATTAGAGCGTATAGGAGATCGCTGTCAGAATATCGCTGAATACATTATTTATTTTGTGAATGGCAAAGATATTCGTCATACATCTCAAGAAGATATAGAAAAATCGCTATAATTTTTTACCTGTTTTTATTTTTTATTAAAGCGGCTTAGTGCCGCTTTGTGTATTGCAAGCTTGAGTGAAGTAATAAAAAGCGTTCACAATCTTGGTTAATACTGTAAAATTCATGCTGCAAAGCATATCAATTTGATTAAAGGGTCAGTTATGCCTACAAACGCGTTTTTAGGAGTATTTGCAAAATCTCCTATCAAACCAATGGAAGAACACATCAAGAAGGTTCATCAAGCAAGTAAAGCCTTGATACCTTTTTTTAATCACGTATTTAAAGAAGAGTGGGTACAAGCAGAAGAGCTTCGCATCACTATTCGCAATTTAGAACGTGAAGCTGATGATATGAAAAGAGATATACGTTTACAATTACCACGTGGTTTATTCATGCCGGTAGAGCGTACAGATCTTCTCGAATTAGTAACCCAACAAGATAAGATTGCCAATAAAGCAAAAGATATTGCAGGACGAGTGATTGGTCGTGAAATGACCATACCAAAAGTTATGCAAACTGACTTTCTAGCTTATTTAACGCGTTGTGTAGATGCAACTAAACAAGCATCTAAAGCAATTAACGAGTTAGAAGAATTGCTAGAAACAGGTTTTAAAGGTCGTGAAGTGACCTTAGTAGAAAAAATGCTAGTTGAATTGGATGCGATAGAACAAGACACGGATGAAATGCAGATAAAAGTACGCCGCCAGCTACGTGCAGTAGAGGGTGAGTTAAATCCAATTGATGTGATGTTTTTATACAAAATCATTGAATGGGTTGGCGAGCTTGCAGATATTGCAGAGCGCGTAGGTTCACGTCTTGAGCTGATGTTAGCTCGTTAATTTACTCAGTTCAATCACGAAAGATTAAGGTTTTACAATGGATATCATTGCATCTTACGGCACGGTATTAATTTTAATTGCCGCAGCAGTCGGCTTTTTTATGGCTTATGGTATTGGCGCGAACGACGTAGCTAACGCCATGGGTACATCTGTAGGTTCAAAAGCACTTACAATCAAACAAGCTATTTTTATAGCGATGATTTTTGAATTTGCAGGCGCTTACTTAGCAGGTGGTGAGGTTACATCAACAATTCGTAAAGGAATTATTGATGCGGCACCATTTGCAGATATTCCGGAGCTTATGGTTCTGGGTATGATTTCGTCTTTATTTGCAGCGGGTGCTTGGTTATTAATGGCCTCGTTCTTAGGTTGGCCAGTATCAACGACTCACTCAATCATTGGCGCAATCATTGGTTTTGCGTTAGTTGCAGTAGGTACTGAGGCGATTCAATGGGATAAAGTAGGTGGTATTGTTGGTAGTTGGATTATAACGCCCGCCATATCAGGCTTTATTGCATACTTAATATTTATGAGTGCACAAAAACTCATTTTCAATACCGATGCACCACTAAAAAACGCTAAACGCTATGTACCACTTTATATGGGTTTAGCAGGTTTTATAATGGCCTTGGTTACAATTAAAAAAGGCTTAAAGCATGTTGGTGTTGATTTAGGTGCAGCCGAAGGGTATGCCCTTGCAATCGCAGTTGCAGTAGTTGTTGGTGTAATTGGTAAGATTGCTATTTCGCGCTTAAAAATTGATCCTAAAGCTGATAAAAAAATGCAGTTCAACAATGTTGAAAAAGTATTTGCAGTATTAATGGTATTAACAGCATGTTGTATGGCTTTTGCACATGGTTCTAACGACGTTGCTAATGCAATTGGTCCACTAGCTGCTGTTGTAAACATTGTTGAAAATAACGGTGAAATTGCTAAGAAAGCCGCTATTGCTTGGTGGATTCTACCTTTAGGTGGTTTTGGTATTGTTGCGGGTCTTGCTATTTTAGGTAAAAAAGTAATTAAAACGATTGGTGAAGGTATTACACATTTAACGCCTAGCCGTGGTTTTGCTGCTGAACTAGCTGCTGCTTCTACCGTTGTTATTGCCTCAGGTACTGGTATGCCAATCTCTACTACTCAAACCTTAGTAGGTGCGGTATTAGGTGTAGGTATGGCACGTGGAATTGGCGCGCTTAACATGGGTGTTATCAGAAACATCGTAGTTTCTTGGGTAATTACATTGCCAGTTGGCGCTGCCCTTGCTATTGTTATTTTCTACGTACTAAGAACCGCATTTGGGGTTTAATAAAAAAGTACTAAAAGACTTTTAGCTTGAAAAGATCTCAATGCCCTAGGTGTTGGGGTCTTTTTATTTGTGGAAAGAAAAAATGACCAATCTTCCAAGTATTAAACAGCTACAGTATTTATTAGCTGTTCATCAACATCAGCATTTTGGTAGAGCCGCTAGTGCCTGCTTTATTGGACAATCTACTCTAAGTAGTGCAATTCAAAACCTTGAAGAAACGTTGGGTTGTCAGCTTATCGAGCGCGAAAATCGCAGCCTTATGTTTACCAGCATTGGTGAAGAAGTTGTTGAGCGTTCTCGTAAAATAATTAACGATACAATTAGTTTAAAAGAGCTCACTAAAAGCTTTTTAACACCTCTGAGTGGTAAATTAACGGTGGGTGTTATACCTACAATCGCGAGCTTTATAGCTGCGCCGCTTTATCATTTTTGCAAAGAAACCTTTTGTGATTTAGAGCTGGTACTAATAGAGGATACGAGTGATAAGCTGCTTGATAAACTTGAGCATGGTCATATTGATTTAGCGTTACTTGCACTGCCATACGAAACAGATAAGTTTCATACGCAAGTGCTGGCAAAAGATCACTTTAGTTTAGTGCATCATAAGGACTACAGCGCTGCCAAGGGCGTAGTCGACTTTAATTTGCTGCCAGAGGCCAGCGTATTCCTACTCGAGCGTGAGCACTGTATGACAGGCCATGCGCTCAGTGCATGTCATTTAAACCGTGCTAGTTGTATTAACCCATTTGAAGCAGCAAGCTTGCATACATTATTGAGTATGGTTGAGCATCAGCTCGGGGTGACTTTTTTACCACAAATGGCGATTAACGCCGGTATTTTAGATAATAAGAATATGGTGGCCACACCATCACAAAGTGATGCATATAGAGATATTGGCATATTGTGGCGTAAAACTACGGGGCGTATCCGCGACTTTAGGTTATTTAGTCAACAGCTTGAGGTGTTTTTAAAGCGGCAATGTAGTTTAGATTTTTCTAAAGCAGAATAATACGTGAACTAATAAGTTAGCAAAAGCAGCCTATAAAGGCTGCTTTTGATTTTGAAGATGGCTTTCAAAAGGCTCAAGTTCGGGTAAAAATAGTAAATAAATCCACACCACCAAATTAAAATAAGGCACGCAGCCTAATACAGTAAAAACTTTAACTGGGTAGCCTTTAATATTCGCGTAGCGATAACACTGATACGCAATTGCAAAATGTATAATCAGTAACAATATAACTAGTTGTGTCATACCTTTCTCCTTAAAAGCTTAAATAGCTTTGAAACCCACTATAAATATCAGTACTACATCGACAAAAGGTAATGTCATGTTTTTAAAGTGAAATGCATTAAAAGGCACGACATTTTTATTTGATACTGAAAGTATAGGCAAGAAAGGTAATATTGGTAGTAATAAAATGATTAAAATTGTTCAATTTTGTTTATTTTGAGCTAGCTTGTTGTTGGTAAAACGTTTTATTTTTTGAAATTTTTTCAAGCTCATCTTTTACTTTTTCAACTGGTATTGGGCGTGCAATAAAATAGCCTTGCCCATAATCAACACCAATTTCTTTTAGAGCAAAAAATATCTCTTCGTTTTCAACGTACTCAGCTACAGAGCGCTTATCGAGAGACCGACTAATATCATTTATTGCTTTTACTAAGGCTAAGTCAATAGGGTCATTAAGCATGTCGCTTACAAATGAGCCATCAATTTTTACATGTTGTGCTGGAAGCTGCTTTAAATAGTTAAACGTACTAAAGCCCGTTCCAAAATCATCAATAGAAAAATGACAGCCTAGACTATTAAGCTTCTCGATCATTTTACGAGTCGCTTTTAAATTGTTAATACTTGCAGATTCAGTTATTTCAAAAATTATCCGCGAAGCGGGTACGTTATACTTTTCAAGATTAGACTCAATTAAAGGCAGTAAGCGCTCATCTAAAAATGATTGTGCAGACAAATTAATAGCAACTTGATTTAACTCAGGGTGCTTAGACACACAAGCAACGGCATTACGTATAACGCATTGATCCATCAAAAATGTATCGTTGAGCATTTCTAAAGAGGGAATAAATTGATTTGGGTATATGAGCTCACCTTTGAGTTTTAAGCGTAAGAGCGCTTCAAAGTAAGCAACTTTACACTCTTTAAAATCCCAAATAGGTTGGTAATGCAGCTCAATATTATCTTGCTGCAAGGCTTGGCGAATTTCGTGACCCCATTCAAGCCCTGTTTGAAGCGTATTGTTTTGAGCATCTTCTTTTGAGTAGCAGTGTACTAAATTACGCCCTAGGTTTTTAGCAATATACAGAGCAATATCAGCTTGTTTTAAGCACTCATTAGGGTCATTGTTTTGTGTTGTAATTTGAGTTAAACCAATAGAGCAGCTAATTGTGTATATTTGATCTTCTGATTTAAAAGCATGTTTTTCTATCGCACTGCACACGCCTTCAGCAATGAGGTGGGCATCCAATAAATTCATATCAGTAAGTATTACTGCAAACTCATCGCCGCCTATTCTGCAGACTAGGTGATCGTCGCCAATATTTGCTTTAAATAATTTTGCCACTTCTTTTAATACAATATCGCCTTGGTGATGACCTTTACTGTCATTTATTATTTTAAAGTGATCGAGGTCGATATAAATAACAGCATGTTCGATACCATCATACGTGTATTTATCTTGGCATATTTTATTAAGCTGTTGGTCAAAGTAATAACGGTTATGTAAACCTGTTAAGGGATCATGATGGGCTAAATGACGTAGTTGAAGTTCTGCTTGCTTGCGTTCGTGTATATTGTCGATAGTTGCGGTGATAGTTGCGTTATTACGGCTATTTTTTATTAGCTGTAATCTGCATTCAACCCAAATTAAGTTGCCATTTTTATGGGTTAGCTTTACTTCTATTTGTTGTTGCTGCTCGCCACCATGTAAAATGTCGTTAATAGTATAATTTAGTCTTCCCTTATCTTCATTATTACAATAAGCGCTTAATGAGGTTTGTAGCGACGATTTAACACCAAAGCCACTTAAGGTTTCCCATGCAGGGTTAATAAAACGAATATTACCTTGTTGATCAAGCTCTAAAACAACAGTATTCAGATGTAATAAAATACGCTGATGAGCTGAAAATAGCTCTTTATAGCGTACTTCACTGACGCTTAGCTGCTCTACTTTATAAGCAAATTCAGCGTAACTCACCATAAAGTCTTCACGTCGTGCAGCGTGGTCACACACTTTATTTAAAAATGAAGGGTCGTATGGGGCTCTAATAAAGTCGGTAACACCAGAAAGTAAAAGCTGCTCAGCGTAATCGGCATCGTCGCTTTCTATAATTGTAACAATAGCTTGTTTAGAATTATGCTGGAGAATTTCTTCAACGAGTACACTTGAGCTCTCTGCACTTGATGTCGTGGCATCGAGTAGCACAATTGAAAACTGCTGTTGGTTATAAGCGTTAAGTGCCGCTTTAGCTGAAGTTACGTGAGTAATAGCAAAGTTTAACTTTAACTGTTCACTAATTCTGTCGGCCGTATTTTGAGCTGGCTCTAATAGTAATAAGTTTAGTCGGCTGCTTTTTTCTAGGTGAGTAGATAAAACATTCGCAAGTACTTGGGGTAGCATGTCTTTATGCTCAAACGGCAATACAGCATCTATCCCATAGCTTCGGGCTGTTGTTTCGGCAATACGCTCACAGTAAATTGGCGGAATTAGTAAAATAGGAGTATTTTTTGGTGTTTTTAATAATCCTGAGCGGATCATCCTCGAAAAGCGCCAGCCGTCAATTTTTCCAACATTAATGCCCGTTATTATAATATCAACAGGATGTTGTTTTAAAAGCTTTAAAGCTTGTTGGCTATCTTGCGCATCAATAAAGGTAAATACATTTAAGCTATCTAAAGTGCCCTTAATCGCGCGACGTTCAGCACTACTTGCGTTTAATATTAGCAATTTAAGCTGGTTTGGCACGTGTTGAACACCCCTAATGAAACTTATAATAATTCAGCCGAACAAGAATAATGATATTTAACCATAAGAACAAGAAAATTTAATGATAAACACGCAAACAAAGTATTATAAGTTTGGCTGAATTCTTGAGCTTAATACCCGATACATATACACTTGGCGCGATTTTAAATGATGTGGATTACTAATTATGCGCGTGGCTGACTTTAGCTTTGACTTACCTGATGAATTAATAGCTCGCTTTCCTAAAGCGGATAGAACCAGCAGCCGTTTACTTACTTTAGATGGCCCTAGTGGCAACATTGAACATAAAGTGTTTAGTGACGTGCTTGATTTAGTTAATGAAGGCGACTTACTTGTATTTAATAATACCCGAGTGATCCCTGCGCGTATGTTTGGTCAAAAAGCCTCTGGTGGCAAAGTTGAAGTACTTGTAGAACGAGTGCTTGATGAACATAGAGTATTAGCACATGTTCGCGCCAGTAAATCACTCAAGGTTGGTAACGAAGTTATTCTTGAAGGCAAAGCCAAGGCAATAATGGTTTCGCGCCATGATACCTTATTTGAGCTTGAATTTGATCATAGCCAAAACGTGCTAGATATACTTAATGATATTGGCCACATGCCACTGCCTCCTTATATTGACCGACCAGATACCGAAGCTGACCGTGAGCGTTATCAAACTGTTTATGGCGAAAAGCCAGGTGCAGTTGCTGCGCCAACAGCGGGCTTACATTTTGACGATAAGCTAATGAATGCACTGAAAGAAAAAGGTGTAAACATGGCTTTTGTTACGTTGCACGTTGGTGCAGGTACTTTTCAGCCAGTACGAGTAGATAGTGTTGATGAGCATGTAATGCACTCAGAGTACATAGAAGTACCCGATGATGTAGTTGCTGCCGTTGCACAAACCAAAGCAAATGGCGGGCGAGTAATTGCGGTTGGTACAACTTCAGTACGTTCATTAGAGTCGGCAGCTAAAGTTCATGGCGGCAAATTAGATACGTATTTTGGTGATACCGATATATTTATTTTTCCGGGTTACCAATTTAATGTTGTTGATGCCATGGTCACTAATTTTCACTTACCAGAGTCAACGCTTATAATGTTAGTCAGCGCTTTTAGCGGACAAGACAATATTATGGGTGCATACAATACGGCAATTGAACAAAAGTACCGATTTTTTAGTTACGGTGATGCGATGTTTTTAACACGCAAGTAACCGTTTATTATTTAATACTCAGTAAATAATACAGAAAATCCCAGCGACAAAGCTGGGATTTTTGTTTACGTAATAAGCAAAACTGAATTCATCGCAGCTAATAGTATTAATGAGGTAAAAAGGGTAGAATCGAGCGGTTAAATTATAGCTTGTTGGACTGTTTTTCTGACATTGAGGATGATATGAAATTTGAATTAGATTGTACTGACGGAAAAGCGCGCCGCGGCCGCTTAATTTTTGACCGTGGTGTAATAGAAACTCCAGCATTTATGCCTGTTGGTACTTACGGTACTGTAAAAGGCATGACGCCAGATGAAGTAAAAGCCACTGGTGCGCAAATATGTTTAGGTAATACCTTTCATTTAATGCTTCGCCCAGGTACTGAAATCATTAAGCAACATGGTGATTTACATGACTTTATGAATTGGGATTTCCCAATTTTAACTGACTCAGGCGGTTTCCAAGTATTTAGCTTAGGCGCAATGCGTAAAATCACTGAAGAAGGCGTGTTATTCCAATCTCCGGTAAATGGTGATGAAATTATGATGTCGCCTGAAAAGTCGATGGAAGTACAACGCGACTTAGGCTCAGACATCGTTATGATTTTTGACGAATGTACGCCATATCCAGCAACTGAAAAAGAAGCTAAAGATTCTATGGAGTTATCTCTTCGTTGGGCTAAACGCTCAAAAGAAGGGCATGGCGACAATCCATCTGCTTTGTTTGGTATTATTCAAGGTGGTATGTACCCAGAATTACGTGCACAATCACAAGCAGGCTTAGAAGAAATTGGTTTTGATGGTTATGCGTTAGGTGGCCTATCAGTAGGTGAGCCTAAAAACGAAATGATGAATATTCTTGATCATTGCGCGTTTAAAATGCCAGAAGATAAACCACGTTACCTTATGGGTGTAGGCAAGCCAGAGGATTTAGTTGAGTCTGTTCGCCGTGGTATTGATATGTTTGACTGTGTTATGCCAACACGTAATGCGCGTAACGGCCATTTATTTATTACCACGGGTGTAGTTAAAATACGTAACGCAGTACATAAAACAGACACAGGGCCACTTGACCCTGAGTGTGATTGCCATACGTGTGGAAACTATTCACGCGCTTATTTGCATCACCTTGATAAATGTAACGAAATTTTAGGTGCACGACTAAACACAATTCATAACTTACGTTACTATCAACGTGTTATGGAAGGTTTACGTAATGCAATTAGCGAAGGTAAATTAGAAGAATTCGTACAAGATTTTTATGCTCGCCGAGGCCAAGACGTGCCAGAGCTAGTAGATATAAAAAATTAAACTTTAAAATTAAAGAGGAAGTATCATGAGTTTATTTATTTCAAATGCACACGCAGCAGCCGGCCAACCAGCAGCAAGCGGTGGTTGGGAAATGCTAATAATGTTAGCTATTTTCGGTTTGGTTTTTTACTTTTTGATTTATCGCCCGCAAGCTAAGCGCGTTAAAGAGCACAAAATCTTAATGAGTATGATGGCTAAAGGCGATGAAGTACTTACCCAAGGCGGTTTAGTGGGTAAAATTGTGAAAATTTCTGAAGAGAAAGATTTCATCGTTATCTCTTTAAACGAGCAAGCAGAAGTAACAGTACAAAAATCTGCAGTATCTGCAGTATTGCCAAAAGGCACAATGAAGTCGCTATAAAAATAATAAGGACGACCCCGTGTTAAACAAGTTTCCAGTTTGGAAGTATTTACTTGTTTTAGCTGTGGTAGCCATTGGCCTTTTATATGCCTCTCCAAACTTGTATGGTCGCGATCCGGCTATACAAGTTTCAGGTGCTAAAGGCGCTGATGTAGATCTCAGTGTTGTAGACAAAGTAAACGCAATCCTTGAAAAAAATAATGTAACCGCTAAATCGACAATACTTGAAGATGGGCAAATTTTAGTTCGTTTAAAAAATGTTGAAGAACAGCTTAAAGCGCATGACTTACTGCGTGATTCGCTGAGCGACGATTACATTTCTGCCATTAATATGGCACCAGCTCAACCAGCTTGGTTAAAAGCGGTTGGTGGTGACCCTATGAAGCTAGGTCTTGATTTAAGTGGTGGCGTACATTTCACCATGGAAATCGACATGGCAACAGCGGTTAATAACCAGCTTGAGCAAATGGAACAAGATTTCAGAAGCGATTTACGCGAAGAAAAACTACGCTACCGTAGTGTTCGCCGTGTAGCAGGCTCCGATCGTATGCGTGTAGAAATGCGTACCGAAGCAGATAAAGAGGCAGCAGAGAGCTTCTTAGAAACTAGCTACCCGCTGAATGTCTATATTGATGACAGCAGTAACGATAAAGCATTTTTTGCGACAATGAGTGAGCAAAAACTCAAAGAAATTCGTGACTACGCTATCAAACAAAATGAAACGATTATTCGTAACCGTATCAACCAAATCGGTGTTGCAGAACCTAACGTACAACGCCAAGGCGCTGAGCGTATTATTGTTCAACTACCAGGTATTCAAGACACAGCTCGTGCTAAAGAGATTTTAGGCGCTACAGCAACGCTTGAATTTCGTGAAGTAGACGAAAATGCTGATACAAGTGCTGCTGCTCAAGGTCGTATCCCAGCGGGTACTGAAATGATCATGAGCCGCGACGGTTACCCTGTTGTACTTAAAAAACGCATCATCCTAGAAGGCAGCCATATTACTGGCGCGCAATCTGGTGCAGATGAATACCAACGCCCGCAAGTAAGTATTACGCTTGATAGCAAAGGTGGGGCAAAAATGAATGCCTTTACCAAACGTGCTATTGGCAAACGTATGGCAACGGTATTTATTGAGTACAAGCCATCAGGTAAAAAAGATGCAGACGGTAAAGCGCTTCCACCTATTAAGGTAGAAGAAGTAATTAACGTAGCAACGATTCAAGCACGTCTTGATCGCTCGTTCCGTATTACAGGCATCGACAACCCAGCTGAAGCACATAATTTAAGCTTACTTCTTCGTGCAGGTGCACTAGTAGCGCCAATTCAAATTGTTGAAGAACGCACAGTAGGTCCAAGCTTAGGCCAAGAAAACATTGAAGCGGGTATGACTGCGGTTGCACTTGGCTTTGCGTTTGTACTTGTGTTTATGCTTGTGTACTACAAAGGCTTTGGTATGGTTGCAAACCTTGCGCTTGCGGCTAACTTAGTACTAATTGTAGGTGTTATGTCTTTAATTCCGGGCGCTACACTTACGCTACCTGGTATTGCTGGTATTGTATTAACGGTAGGTATGGCGGTTGATGCTAACGTACTTATTTTTGAACGTATTCGTGAAGAGCTGGCCGATGGCCGTAGCCCTCAACAAGCTATTCACTTTGGTTACGATAGCGCATTTAGCACCATATTTGATGCCAACATCACCACGCTAATTGCTGCCATTATACTGTTTGCAGTAGGTACCGGCCCAATAGCTGGCTTTGCAGTAACACTTGCGATTGGTATTTTAACTTCAATGTTTACAGCCATTGTTGGTACCCGTGCGGTAATCAACTTGTTCGTTGGCGGTAAACGTATTGATAAACTTTCGATTTAAGGAGCTGACATGCAAATTTTAAGTTTGGGTAGTAGAACCCTTCGTTTCATGTCTCTTCGTAAAGTGGCTATGGGTTTTTCGACGTTATTAATTTTAGCGTCGTTTGCATCAGTTTTCGTTAAAGGTCTAAATTTTGGTTTAGATTTTACCGGCGGTACTGCGGTAGAAGTTGGTTTTTCACAGCCAGCAGACCTTAAAAAAGTACGTGCTGCGCTAGCTGATAATGGTTTTGCTGATGCATCAGTACAACTATTTGGTTCAAGCCAAGAGATTTTAGTTCGCTTAGCACCACGCGGTAGTGATGTTAAAGCTGAAGTGATTGGTAACCAAGTAATCGATGCGCTTAAAAAAGCAGACGACAGCGTAGTAATGCGCCGTATTGAGTTTGTAGGCCCAAGTGTAGGTGAAGACTTAAAAGAGCAGGGTGGCCTTGCCATGTTAACTGCACTTATTTGTATCTTAATCTATGTAGCATTTCGTTTTGAATGGCGCTTTGCTGTGGGTGCGGTAGGTGCATTAATACACGACGTTATTATTACTGTGGGTTTATTTTCGATATTAGGTTTAGAGTTTGATTTAACTATATTAGCGGCAATTCTTGCGGTAATAGGTTATTCACTTAACGATACGATTGTTGTATCTGACCGTATTCGTGAAAACTTCCGTAAAGTACGCATTGACGACACTATCGAAATTATTGATATTTCACTTACGCAAACACTTAACCGTACACTTGTAACTTCAATCACGACTATTTTAGTATTGATTGCTTTGTTTGCATGGGGCGGACAAACCATTCATGGCTTTGCAACTGCATTGCTGTTTGGTGTGTTTATTGGTACTTATTCTTCAATTTATGTTGCCAGCTCTGTTGCCATAGCAATGGGCGTAAGCAAAGAAGATTTAATACCAGAAGTAATAGAAAAAGAAGGTGCTGACCAAGACGCTATGCCGTAATTGGGTTTGTACTTAATAAAAACCGTTCTTATGAGCGGTTTTTTTATATCTGCAATTTATTAATTATTCAGGCGTCTAAGTTTTCATTAGCGAGTATAACAGTGCAAGCTTACGAAAACAGTGCTAACTTTGTAGTATGAATTGGTAGGGCCTTTTTGCAATAATGTACAAATCGCTGCAGGTTAAGGCACAGGCCACTGAAGCTAAAATAAACCAAGCGTTATCGCTAAAGTTATCTATTTATTTATATGCTCAAAGGGGGCTCTTGAAGCGCTTATCCTTTCAGCCAATAAATAGGTAATTTAAATAAAGTAGGTAATTATTATGTTGCCAATAAAACTTTCTATTAGTGTGTTAAGTCTGTTTATAAGTTTTGCACTTATGGCGCAAGAGCAAATAATTAATGTAGCTCAAAAGCAAGATACCCAAAATGCCCGAGAAGAGTATCTCAATGAGTTACTGGTACGTGCACTGGAAAGCGTAAACTACCCCGGTGTTATCCGAATGATCCCCATATCAGATCTGCAAAAGCGTAAGTTAATAAACCTAGATGATAGCGAATTGGATATGTATTGGAGTATGAGCAGCCCAGAGCGAGAGGCGCTTGCCTTAGCTATTAAAATACCGCTATTTAAAGGTTACATAGGAAAGCGGGCTTTACTCACTAATAAACAAAATGTAGCACGTTTTAAAAACGTAAAAACTCTTGAGCAGCTAGGAGAGTTTTCAGCAGTACAAGGCCATAACTGGCCGGATACAAGAATCATGTCGTATAACGGATTACATGTAAGGCCGCTTACTAACTACCAAGCCATGTTCACTTTAACGAGCCGAGGGCGAATAGATTACTTTCCTCGCTCGTTTATTGAGGTTAACTCTGAGCTTATTGAAAACAAACAAAGTAATTTAGTAATCGTGCCTAATTTATACATAAGTTATCCAACCGGTATTTATTACTTTGTGACAAAGAGTAAACCTGAATTGGCGAAGGCAGTTGAAGAGGGCTTGATAAAAATGCAAGAAAACGGTGAGTTTGACGCATTATTTAATGAATACTTCGCAAAGGGTTTAAATACCCTACCTTATACAAAAGGCAAAACGGTTGAAATTAAGCTCGATAACCCTTATTTTTAGGCACAAAAAAAGGAGCCTAGGCTCCTTTTTTTCATCATGCTATTTATTAGCGAAGTAACGACTCAGGTAATACTGGACGAATTTCGCGAACAATTGCTTGAGTCAGTTTTGGTGAGCCACAGATGATATTGCCGCTGTGGTTATAGTTATTACCACCAGCGAAATCTACAACCATACCGCCAGCTTCTTTAACCATAAGTTCGCCTGCAGCAGAGTTCCAAGGTTTTAAGCCGATTTCAAAAAATCCATCAACACGGCCAGCGGCAACGTATGCCATATCTAAAGCAGAACAACCTGCACGGCGAATGTCTGCAGTGTGTACAAACAGTGCTTTAAACGCTTCTGTGTATGCATCCATGTGGTTTTTGTTTTTGAAAGGAAAACCTGTAGCAAGTACAGTGCCTGCAAGAACTGTAGTTTTGCTAACACGTAGACGTTTGCTGTTTAACTGAGTGCCTTGACCGCGAGAAGCAGTGAAAAGCTCACCACGAATTGGATCATAAATAACAGCTTGGTCTAAACGACCTTTAACTTTAAGTGCGATAGAAACCGCGTAATGAGGGATGCCTTTGATGAAGTTAGTTGTTCCATCGATAGGATCTACAATCCATTGGTAATCATCATCCTTGCCTTTATGCTCACCTAGTTCTTCACCAACAATAGAGTGAGTAGGGTAAGACTGTAAAATAGTGTCACGAATTACGGCTTCGGCTTCTTTATCAATGTTAGTTACTAAGTCGTTAGCGCCTTTTTGTTGCACTTCAACTTTTGATAAATCTTCACTTGCGCGAAGTAAAATTTTGCCTGCGTTGCGCGCAGCGCGAACCGCAATGTTTAACATTGGATGCATGGTATTACCTTTGGGTTGTAAAAGAACGTTTATATATTTCAGCCGGCATATTTTAGCGACTTTTGACATAAAGTAAACAATAAACCCTAAATACTTATGTTTGTTTTTTATACAAGATTAAAAAGTGTATATATTTTTTCAAGATAATAATTAAGTCACAGGCCCTAATTAAATCGAATTAATTTTAAATAACACTTTACCTAAAGCTAGCTTGAGGTTTTATCGTGCTGTTTACTTAATTGATAGGACAACATTATGTATTTAGAGCACGTAAACTTAGTCGCGAGTGATATAGATAGTATGCTTAAATTTTATCGCGCTGTATTTCCGCATTGGTCAATCAGAAGTGAGGGTAGAGGTGATTGGCACGGAAAACCAAGACACTGGGTACACTTTGGAGATGACACGCATTACATTGCGATAAGCGACCATGGTGAAGGTGAAAACAGAAACTTATCGGGCCATCAAGTTGGTTTTGCACACTTTGCTTATGTGACTAATAACTTAAATGAGGTAGTGATACGCTTAAATAAAGCGGGTTTTCGGATAAGTAAGCAAGGTAGTGAGAATCCTTTCAGAAAGAATGTCTACTTTATTGATCCCGCTGGGTTTGAGGTGGAATTTGTAGAGTATTTAAGTGATATACCAAGCGAGCGAAATAACGATTTATAACAGGTTAAGCACCGCAAAGAGCGGTGCTTAAGCAAGCTTTATGAACGATTATTTCCAGCGCCTAATTGTGTTTTTAGCTCATTAGCAAAACTCATAAACTTTTCTTTAATAGTCCGTTTTATTTTTATTTCGACAGAGCCCATTACCGCTTTACCTTCAATATGAATAGTCGGGCCTTGGCGCTTGTTAAGTGATACCGATTTATTTTCAAGGCTGCTTAATATACAAAACATTTTGGAGACTACGTTTACATGCTCTGGTACATATATTTCATCGCTACCAAAAATACAGTTAACGTGAATAGTTACATTTTGATGCGCAAAAATGGCATCGGTAAAATCGAGCACCACCGATCCCATAAAATTACTGAGGTAAATGTTTTTTGGTACTACCCACTGGCCGCTTCGCTCGTTAGAGCCTAAAATACTGCGTAGTGTAAAGTCATCATCACTGTTTTGTTGTGCACTATAGTGTGGAGAAAATTGCGACTGTTTTTCTGCTTTATATTGCTGGTCTGTATTAAGTGTTAAATCCTCTACTAAGGCTAAAAGAGCTTCGTTGTTAGATGCATCCATCGCGTCATCTAAACGTCTCTCAAATGCATCAACTGAAATAACCCCATGACTGTAATTATAAATTAATTGATCAATCACCTGTTCGCGTACTTGCTCTATTGGACGGTCTTCAACTTTTACAGACATGAGATATTCCTTATTATATTTACTATTGATACTTATCTTAATGTTTAATTGCAAACCGCGTACCAAATATAATTACTTTAATTATCAATTGGTTATTTTTTAATGGTGTTTTTTTCTTTGTTATATTAACGATAGATTAACCAAAAGAGCAATTATCTAGCTATTTTCACTATTTGAGAAAGTTTTACCGAGTAGCCTGTAAATAGTTACACAGCTATAGTTAAAGCTTTATCGCAAAACAACCTAAGCAATTGAATTTTAAGAGTAAGTAAACTTGGCCTAAAGCTCGCATAAGTTAAAGTGTCTTTAATCAAAAGGAGAAAGATTATGAAAACATTTAACAAATCTATTATCGCAGCTTTAGTTCTTGGTACTACGGCTATGGGTGCCCAAGCGAACAGCTGGGAAAACGAAAGTAAAGATGCTTGGATTGATGGTAAGGCAGAAACAGTTCTTCTTATGAACACTAATCTAAACAACTTTGACATTAACACTGATGTAAAAAATGGCAAGGTAGTACTTACAGGTAAAGTTAATAGCGAGCTTGATAAAGAGCTAGCAGAAGAACTTGTACTTAGCCTAGATGGCGTATCCGATGTTGAAAACAGCCTTACCGTTGTTAAAAGCATGGACACAAAAGATAGAAGCAAAGACATGATGGACGATGATGATAACGACCTAACGGACGCTAAAATCACCACTGTAATTACAACTCGCTTCCTGTTTGACTCGGAAGTTGGTGGTACAGACATCGATGTTGATACCGATAACGGTGTAGTGACTCTTAATGGCTCAGTAGAGTCTGAAGCTGAAAAGCAGTTAGCAGTTAAAATTGCTAAAAATGCTGAAGATGTTCGTGACGTAGTTGATAAGTTAACTATTGTTGCTGAATAACACAGTTATAGTTAAGGCCCAGTAAAGCTGGGCTTTACCCCTTTCTAATGCTTAATTTAAATGGAGTTTGGTCATGGATATTATCCGTATAATATTTTCAGTTTTATTACCGCCAGTGGGTGTATTTTTGCAAGTTGGCTTAGGTATGCATTTTTGGTTAAATATTTTATTAACACTGCTAGGTTATTTCCCAGGGTTAATACATGCAATCTACATTATTGCGAAAAAATAATGACACATTATATATTGTGTAAGCCGACTGCTGAGGTTTAGCTAAATACTTCAGTACCGATCGGCTCACAATATTAGTTTTTAAAGTAAACATTTTTTAATTTACTCAAACTAAGTGATTTATTTCTTGTAACTCGCTCCCAACATTCCCCCAGCTATTATTTACTTCAATTAAGCTTTCTAACTAACAGCAGTGTTCTGATTCTGTATTGATGCCATTTAGGAAATATTTAACATTAGTTTGTTTATATATCTACAATACGCGATTAATTACTCTATTATTTAGTGACAATATTACCATCACTTCTAAACCAAGTTTTTACACATATTGAGGTAGTTAATTGAATATTCGACTTATAATGTCAGGTGTTGTGTCATTCGTTTTTTATTTTAGTTGGGCCTACTGGGCAAATAATGCGGTAGACATTGCAAAATCGGTCACGCTTCAAGCTGCATTAGTGCAAGGCTTGTATAGTGGATTTGTAACGCTGTTTTTTACTTTTATTTTAGAAAAGGTCGTCAACAAGTATAAGTCGAGTTATGTAGCGCTTGCATTTGTAACTCCGATTATTTGTATGTTTCATTCTAAAACACCACAAAACGTAGCAATACGACAAAGCTTTAATAATGCAATTAACTCCAGCGCCTCATATTTAAACAACAAAAAAATAGCTGGAGTACTTTTTGCGCCTGTAATTCCGATTACTGTTCAATCGAGCTTAGTAATTCTGGTGAATGTAATTAATCAGACACCTAATTTGGCACTTACAGTAGCCCCAAGCATATTTTTTACAGCCTTGTATGCCTACACATATATGTTAGCTTTACTTAAAAAGTAGAGCGTTAAATATAAAAGACTGATGTGGGAGGAAGGTTTTTATAATTTAATGCAGTGAATATCATGGGAAATATCTTACATTTTATGTTTATATCCGCATAAAAGATTACTATTTAAGCAGTTAGCTTACTGATTGTTAAAATAAAGGTGTTTGGTAGTGACAAGCACCTAAAAAGTTTTTATACTGCAACCCGCTTTAGTCGCTCTGTGACTGAACGCTTCAAAAATTAGCTGCCTAGCAGTTATATAAAGTTGGCCCCTTAGCTCAGTTGGTTAGAGCACACGACTCATAATCGTTAGGTCCCCAGTTCGAGTCTGGGAGGGGCCACCACTTTTACAAGCTTTCCAAGTAAATACCTACTCAAATTATTCAAAGCTACATGAATTTAATTTCGTGTTATTTATTATTTTTTAGTTACCCCTAATAATAAACGTAATCTAAATAAAGTTAATCCATAGATTAAGCTAAGCTTTCTTAAATTAGAAAGAGTGCAAATACATTATTAAATTTCAGCGTTAGATCAGATGCTATGTATGCTCTGCGCTACAAATGACAGTGAGCAGCATCTAATTTAAGAATACAAAAAAAGCCCCAATCGGGGCTTTATGTTATTAGTGTTTACTTTTATTGCTCAAAACTACAAGAGTTAACTAATTTTTACGGTATATCTCATGCTCAATATCGTAAATGTTTACGCTTAAGCTATCTGAATCGCGACAATACGTTTTTAAGCACGAAAGTAATAGTTCGCTTAGCATTTGCTTTTGCTCAATTGAGCGCCCAGCCAATATATGTACCGCAATATGTATAAACCCTGATTTTCCTGCGCCTAGTTGATATTGCTGATAAGCAATAGCGCGCGTTTTTATGGTTTCTAATTCAAATAAGTTACTTTGGAAGGCGGTGTTGTGGATTTTTTCTACGAGAACTTGTGGTAATACAGGGAGATCTTCTGAGTGTTCAATAATAATATGCGGCATTACAGCGTTTCCTATTATGAGTTACTACTTGCGACGAGAGCCTTATTGTACCAAATACGTCGATACTCGCTAACCCCTCACGACATTAAAATGTTTACTTTAAACTAATTTAGTCGTATTTATTTTTGATGTTAGTATAAAAACAAACAGGTGAACCTTCGCTTAGTAACTTAGCTACTAAGTTACCTATATATTGATTAAGGATAAGTATGAAATTACCACAAAAATTTAAACGTTTAGCGTTACTTGCAGGTGCAGTTGTTACGTTAAGTGCTTGCTCTGATGACGTTGCGTCGGTAAGCCTTGGGTTATTTACAACTAAAGATGTTGTGGTGAATTCGCAGCAAGATCCAATCCTCGAAGGTGTTACTTGTCATATTAGTCATATAGAGGCTAATTTGGACTTTTCAGATCCCTCTGATATGTCTATTGCATGTCGTCAAACGGGGCCTATTACAGCGCAGCAGCTACAAAAAATAGACCGTAGTAAATCAGGTGAAGTGATATTTAAATCATCTAAAAGTATATTATTTAAATCACTAAAAGTGCGCCGTATTTACGATGCTGAAAACCGTACTTTATTGTATTTATCGTATTCAACTAAAGAATCTAGTGGTAGCCACCACCATGCACTATCAACAGTGCCGCTATACAATACTCAAGCGTGGGATTGGGCGCTTACACAAAAAAACTAAACTAGCACTAAAACTTATAAGAGCACCTTATGTTAGCTTTATTTAAATCGGCACCTTTATTGGAAGATCAAGAGCAGCAATGGCTTATTGATACATTTATTTGGGCTGTAGAAAATTTTGAGGCTGAATTTTTTACTAAGCACACCCAAATAATACTGCCAACAGCCACGTTTTTTCCTGATTCAGTGTCGAGCATTGAAGAGATGGCGACCAACGTTTTTACCCGCGTTACTAATTACGCGGGTATGAATGGATGGCCTATTCAGTTAGTTGCACCTCAGCAATTACAACCGCAGGTTTTTCCGCATTTTGAATTTAGTGAACAAATACGTGGCGAAGGTAGTCATTTAATTGTGCCGCCAAGCCATACTATTAATGTCTCGTTTAATCCTAATCAGATAAATCAGCCACAAGATTTGGTAGCAAGTTATGCGGGTACACTGGCAACCATACTTATTCATCATGTTGGTGTATTACCACCTGGGGGTAAAGATTATTTACCACAAGCTGCCGATGCGCTTGCCTGCTTTTTAGGGTTTGGTGTAATGATGAGCAACACGGTGTATCAGTTTAAAGGGGGTTGTGGCTCTTGTTATAACCCATACGCTAATCGTGAAGCTAAGTTAAGTGAAACGCATACGGTATTTATGCATGCTCTTATTAGTTACTTTAAAAACGATAAAGACTCTAAAAAGCACTTAAAGCCGCATTTGCGCGGTCAGTTTAAAAAAGCGCAAAAAGAAATTAAAGCATTGGTAAATAACTCGGCTAACCCGCTGTTATTAGCTTATTCACCAAACTAGCAAGGATCTGCGTGGAATACTTAGATGAATTTTTACTGATTGTTATTGCTCATTTTTTTGCAGTAGCAAGCCCAGGGCCTGACTTTGCCGTAGTACTTAAGCAAAGTGTGCAACAAGGTAGACGCAATGCACTGTGGACAAGCGCCGGTGTTGGCGCTGCTATTTTACTGCACGTTGCCTATTGTGTTTTAGGTGTTGCGCTTATTTTAACGCAGTCACCTAGTTTGTTTATGGCGCTTAAATATGTTGCTGGTGCGTATTTAGCTTATTTAGGCGTACAAGCGCTTAGAGCGGCAAAACCACCAACAAGTAATCAAGACAATATAGAAACAAAAACGGTAGCCGAAGAGCCTGTTTGGTTGGCCTTTAGGCGCGGCTTTTTCACAAATGCATTAAACCCAAAAGCTACGTTATTTTTTATGTCGTTATTTACACTCGTGATTAGCCCAACAACACCTACTAGCGTACAGGTCGGCTACGGCGTGTACATGGCATTGGCTACGTGGGCGTGGTTTTCAATGTTATCGTTAGTGCTTTGTAAACCGAGTGTGCGTGGCTTTTTTCAAAAAAGTGGTTACTGGTTTGATAGAGGTATAGGTGTGATTTTAATTGCTTTGGCTATTCGCGTTGTTATTTAAGTTATATTTTTAATTAGAGAGTAGGAGATAACATGCCGTTATATAATTTTTCGTTTGGCTCTAATATGTCATCTAATCGTTTGCTAGCGCGCTTACCCAATGTAAAGCGTGTAGGAACGGCGGTACTTAAAGGCTATGAGCTTACTTTTGATATGCTATTTAAAGATGGCTCAGGTAAATGCAGTATTTGCCCAAGCGATAAAGAAGGCGCGCTGGTCTACGGCGTTATTTATGAGCTCAATGAAGATGAAAAAGCTATTTTAGATGGTATTGAGGGCGTAGGTTACGACTGCGTAGATATAACCCCAACGCTTTTAAGCGGTGAGACTGTAGCCGCACATTGTTATATAGCTAATACGCACGATAGCGATGTACTCCCATACGATTGGTACATAAAACACGTTCATCGCGGATCACTTGAAGCGGGCGTACCAAAAGAATACAGTGATGCCATATTAAATCGCGCACAAAAAAGCGATACCAATCAAGAACGCGCAGCCATTGAGTTTGCAGTTCATCAAAAATAATAAAATAGGATTGATATGAAATTAACCAAACTTGCCGCAATTGCATTATTAGCTAGCACTACGTTTAGTAGCTGGGCACAAGTTGATACCAACAAAATTGACGATGCTATTAAAGCGTCAATGGCACGTTTTGACGTACCCGGTATGGCAGTCGCTATTGTTGAAAACGATAAAGTGATATTTGCTAAAGGCTTTGGTGTAACTAATCTCGATACCAACAAAAAAGTAAACAAAGATACTTTGTTTGGTATCGCCTCAAATACTAAAGCGTTTACGACAGCGGCACTGGCTAAGCTGGTTGATGAAGGGAAATTAAGCTGGGATGACCGCGTAATTGATCATTTACCAGAGTTTAGGTTATACGACTCATACGTAACTCGCGAAATGCGTATTCGTGATTTATTAAGTCACCGCAGTGGGCTCGGGCTTGGGCAGGGCGATTTAATGATTTGGCCAAGTACCGACAAGTCAGTTGATGAAATTTTAGCGGGATTACAGTATTTAAAACCGGCTAGCAGTTTTCGCAGCAAGTACGCTTATAACAATTTAATGTTTGTTACCGCTGGCGAAGTGGTTGCTCGTGTATCAGGTATGAGTTGGAACGATTATATCGAAAAAAACATATTACAGCCGCTGCACATGGATAATTCACGCGCGGGCTTTTCACGTATTCCTAAAAGTAATAAAAACTGGGCTACAGGTCATATTCCTATGGATGGCACGCTTCATCCATTTTTTGTGAATTACCTAGAAGATTTTAGAGGCGCAGGTGCCATTGCTTCAAGTGTAAGCGATATGAGCCAGTGGCTTCGTACGCAATTAGCGGGCGGTAAAATGCCAAGTGGTGAGCAACTCTTTAGCGAAAAGCAACAAGCGCAAATGTGGCACCCACATATTACGTCTATGGCGTCTAAAAGCGCGTTTGAGTCGTATCATCAGCAGTTTAGAGGTTATGGATTAGGTTGGAGTATTGAAGACTACCACGGCTTTAAAAAGTTAGGTCACGGTGGTGGTATTTTAGGAATGGTATCGCAAGTTACTTTATTGCCTGAGAAAAAGCTCGGTATTGTTATTTTATCTAACCAACAAGCTTTTGGTGCACTTTCGGCAGTAACCCATGAAGTACTTGAAGATGCGCTTGAGCTTGAAGATAAAGACTGGGTAGAAGATTTAGCTAAAAGTCATTTTGAAGGCAAACAGCAAGCATACGCTAATGTAAAACCAGAAGCCCCGGCTGACTACCAACCACAATTACCAAACATTAATTATACCGGTACATTGCACGATGATTGGTACGGCGATGTAATTATTGAGCAGCTTGATAGCAAATTGCATATTGATTTTACGCATACTAAGCGCTTAAAAGGCACGCTTGAGCATTACACCGGTAATACATTTATAGTTAAGTGGGATGAAAAGCTGCTTGAAGCAGATGCGTTTATTACTTTTGATATGAGTACAAAAAATAGAGTGAACAGCGCTAAAATGCGTGCAGTATCAACGCAAGTTACCGACTTTAGCTTTGACTTTAGAAACCTGCATTTAAAAGCAAAGTAGCTAATAGCTTTGATATTTAAAGTATCGATACTTTAAATATCAATATAAACCAAAGTCGCAAAGCCACCTGTCGGTGGTTTTGTTATATTAAGTTTTTACACCTTGTAAGGGACTTTTTATGCGTACCGCTGTTATTTCTCATCCTCATTGCCGTAAACATAAAATGATAGATGACCATCCCGAGTGCCCAGAGCGCCTAGATGCAATTACCGACCGATTACTTGCAAGTGGTGTAGATGTTGGCTTAACACACCTACAAGCGCCTAAGGCTGAGCGTGAGCATTATTTATTAGCCCATGATGAAGCGCTCATTAAACACGTAGAAAACACGCTACCAACCGAAGGGCTCGCTAATTTAGACGGCGATACGTGGCTGTGCCCCGATTCGTTTAAAGCGATTGAGCGTGCAGTAGGTGCCGGGTTGTTAGCGGTTGATGAAATACTTGCCGACAAACTCGATGCTGCGTTTTGCTCAGTACGCCCGCCAGGGCATCATGCTAATAAAGATTCGTCATCTGGGTTTTGTGTGTTTAATAACTTAGCTATTGCCGTTAAGTACGCACAAAGCAAAGGGATTAAGCGGATTGCGATTGCTGACTTTGATGTACACCACGGTAATGGCACACAAGACATTTTTATTGATGACGAAAACGTACTGCTTTGTTCGTTATTTCAGTATCCGTTTTACCCAAATACAGCGGTTAAAAATAATAGCCATATAGTTAATTCTCCTTTGCCAATTGCCAGCAATGGCGATGACCTAAAAGAGGTATTTACTCAGCAATGGTTACCAAAATTAAAAGCGTTTAAGCCTGAATTACTTTTTATAAGCGCAGGGTTTGATGCCCACCTAGAAGATGATATGGCGAGCTTAAAGTTTGTTGAAGATGACTACATTTGGCTTACCGAGCAGCTATGTAAAGTAACAAAAGAGGGCGGATGCAAAGGTGTTATCTCGTATTTAGAAGGTGGCTATGCGCTATCAGCGTTGGGTAGAAGTGCTGTAGCGCATATAAAAGTGCTTACTGAGCTTTAAAGAGGGTTTTATAACTCTAGTAAATCAAACGCCTGGGTTGTGCTTAGGGTTTTAATTTTACCAAGGCAACATTGTCCTTCATTTAATAAGTAAGCTGTAACAAGCTGTGCTAGCTGCTCGCCATTCAATTCAGGGCAAACAGTGCCTTGTAAATTAAGGAAGTCACCTTGCTTATTAAGTACTCGCACATCGCCTAGCTCACTTTGCATAACGCTGTGTAAGCACTCTTGTTGCTCTTGTTGGTTATGGGCTATTTCAAGCTCATTATAAATAACCAATAACTGTGGGTAGCTGTTTAACATAGCCCAGTTAGCCTACGGTTACTTCGTAAGACGTAAATTTACGAATATTAATAACGCCTTTTTCAAAGATTAAGTACTGACCTTTAATACCTTGTAAAACACCGCTTACAACGGGGTCTTTATCAAAGTTAAATGAGCTGATTTTTGTTGGGTACTCGGTTACCGGAAAATCTAAATCAACCACATCTTCATCAAGCTGTTCTATTGCTGTTGCGCCAAATAACTCACTTAACTCGTTTAGCTTTTCACTAATTTGCGGAATAAGCTCTGCTGCAGCTGCTTTTAAGTCAATTGCTTCGTTTTGACCTTTTAGCATATTGCGCCAATTAGTTTTGTCGGCAATAAATTCAGCCAATGCAACTTCCACTAAACCTGATTGCAGGCGAGTTTGTACTTTAAAAATAGGCAATGCTTGAGTCGCACCCTGATCAACCCAACGAGTCGGTATTTGCGTATGGCGAGTAATGCCCACTTTTAACCCTGACGTATTAGCAAGATATACATAGTGTGGGAGCATGCAGTTTGCTTCGCCCCATTCTGGTTCTCTACAGGTGCCTTGGTCGTAGTGACAAGTTTCTGGTTTCATAATACACATATCGCAACTAGCGAGCTTGCGCATACATACAAAACAGTGACCTTGAGAATAGCTTTTTTTAGTTTTTTTACCGCAGTTAGAGCATAAAATAGTGCCGCTAAAGGTAAGTGTAAGTTCTCTACCTATAAATGCATTTAAGTCTACTAGGTGTTCACCTACAGGTAAGTGATATTGTACTGGTTCGGTTAAGCTCGATTTTAGTTTACGCAGTGTGCCTTGCATCTTTACTTGGCCCCTAAAGATGTTAAAAAGAGGAGTCTAACATTTTTAAGCTATATTGGCTTTTTAAGAAGTGTAAATAGTCGGTGTAAGGCAGTGCTTTTGCGTATAAATAACCTTGGGCGTTATCAGCGTTCATATCTTTGAGTAAGTGATGAATCTCTTGTGTTTCTACTCCTTCAATTGTTATTGATAAATTAAGGTTATGCGCCATATCAATGGCTGTTTGTACAATAACTTGATGGGTTGGATTATTAGGTAAATCAAAAACAAACGACTTATCTATTTTAAGCTCACTAAAGTGATAATTAACTAAGTAACTAAGTGACGCATAGCCAGTTCCAAAGTCATCCAATACCACTTTAATACCTAATGCTGTTAACTCATCAACTAACTTTATAAGTGCATCTTGGCTGTCTACAAAGGCAGATTCGGTTAGCTCAAATTTAAGTAAGTAAGCTGGCACTTGGTATTTAATTAAAATGTTTTCTACTTTTTCGGCTAAGTTATTTATAGTTAGATTTTTAGCACTCAAATTTACACTAATTGTATGCTCGTTATAGCCATTTTTTATAAGCTCAACTATGTCTTTACAGGCTTGCTCTATTACCCACAGTGTTAGCTCGTTAATAATGCCGGTGTGCTCAGCAAGTGTTATCAACTCCTCTATTGATAAGTTACTGTAAGTTGGGTCTGGCCAACGTAATAAAGCCTCAGCACCACTGACGTTGTTACTCAATAAATTAATTTGAGGTTGGTAGTAAAGCGCTAGTTGATTTGTTTTGATAGCTTGCTGTAATTTAGCTGCTAAAGCAACGTCCATCATCAGGTTATTACCGTTTGACGATGACCCTACTTGGTTAACGCTACCTTTTGCTTTTTTAAGGGCTAAATAACCACGCTTTAACCAATATTCAAAATCGTTACTCTTACCTGCACTACTAATACCTATACTGTAACTAAGCTGTAGATTTAGCCCTTTAATTTCATATTGTTTTGGTAGGCTGCTAATTATTTTAGTCAGTAGTGCTTCTAGCATTTCTTGGTTTTGTGTTTTAGTAGAAATACAGGCAAATACGCCACTGCTTAAATCGGCTAAGCGTGGGCTGGTGTTTAAATCTGTTTCGAGGTTTGTAAATTCGCGTTCATGGCTCAGTTCTAATTCAAGCTCTTTGGCCACATGCTTTATAAGTGTGTAGCCCTGAGATGAGGTAATAATAGTATTGAGTGAATTAAAGTGACGTATTTTTATTAAACACAAAGTTGTTGAGCGATTTTGGCTTTGTAGTGCCATAAATGCTTGTTTTAGTTTAGAGCTATTAAGTAATTTTGTTTGTTGTGTGTGCGTGGCATGGTAAAGCGCACGTTCGCGCTGATACCTTACTCGGTCTGCTAGTGCCATGGCCATTAAAATAACTTCGCACAAAATAGCGACTAAAAAGGCATGGCGGGTTGTAAAGGTATACGGTAAAAAGCCGGTGAGTTCCATAGGTTGAATTACCGCACCAATTATTAGCGGTATCCATGAAAAAACATAAAATTTAGCCCATCTAAAACCACTGCGTAACTTGTTATATATTAAAATAATACAGGTAATATAAAGCAGTGCCATCACACCAAAAAATATAGGCGCCGCTATGTTTTCAGAAATAAACAAGCTACACACAGCAAGAATAAACATAAGCCAAAGTAAGGTTATGCTCATTTTATAGCGCCAGCATTTATCTTTATGATAGCGTAAAAACATGGTGCAAAAGGCAAGGGTAAAAAAGGCGACCCCGTAATTACTAAACACGACTTGCTCGTGAATAAATAGTTGCCATTGCTTAGGCCATAAATAAAAGCCAAAGCCTAGTACGGCTCCCATTAACGTTATAGCGCTAACGATGTAACCAATATAAATTAAATAAACACGGTCCTTTATACCAAAGTAAAGCACCAAGTTATAAAGTGCAGCCATTAATAGCACGCCTACAAAGATTCCCCAGATCCCCGTTTGTGAGCGAACTAAATCAATAAACTCTTTATCACGATATAAGTTTACAGGTGTTTTACTTATACCGATTGTGTCTATTTTCATTACCAAACGCTGTGAAGATCTTCTCTCTACCAAAAAACGAATATGCGGCACGCTATATTCAAACAAAGAGAGGCCTTCCTCTTTATCGCCTAACTTGTATGTTTCAATTAGTTTATTGTTTTTATCAAGGCGATAAACCGTAAGATGGTCGACCATAGGATTGTCAAAGTGCGCTACAACATTTTGCTTATTAAGGCTTTTATTTTCTAAATCAAGAAATAACCAATAGTTTTGCTGGCTAAAACTCCATGGAACATCTGAAAATGGTTGATGGGTAAGTAGTTCAGGTTGGTTAATAATAGTGTCGAATGTTTTAGTTTTGGTTTCGTCAATATAGTAGGCGTAATCGAGGTACATTGGAGCCGTTTTATCAATTGTATATCGTGTAGGCACGACTAAGTTTGATGCCAATGTACTGATTATAAAAAATATAAATATCAGTATGGCAACAGCAATTGAATGATAGCGTAAAGTTCTTAGTTCCAACGTTTGTGTACTTTTAAAAAACCTTTTAATTAGTGTAGCACTAAAAAAGCGCAGGTAAACTGCGCTTTTTTAGTTAAATTAACTGGTTATACCAATGAATAGGCATTATAGGCTATTGCTCGCGTGCAATAGCACGGTAAGCTATATCTGTACGATATTCCATACCATTCCAGCTAATTTCTTTAACAAGCTCATAGGCGCGCTGCTGTGCTTGCGTAACAGTGTTACCGAGTGCTGTTGCGCATAATACGCGACCGCCTGCGGTTACAACGTCATTGCCACTTTGCTTAGTACCTGCATGAAACACTTTTTCACCTGCAGGGTAATCAACTTTTAGTCCTGAAATTGCATCACCTTTAGGGTAATCACCAGGGTAACCTTTAGCTGCAAGTACAACACCCACAGCTGCGCGTGGGTCAAACTTAATCGTTGTTTTATCAAGTTCTACACGGTTAGCAGCCTCAATCAATTCAACTAGGTCTGATTGCAAACGTAGCATCATTGGTTGAGTTTCAGGGTCGCCAAAACGACAGTTGTACTCGATTACTTTAGGGGTACCTGTTTCGTCAATCATCAAACCTGCGTATAAAAAGCCGGTGTACGGATGGCCTTCGCTTGCCATGCCCTCTACCGTAGGGTAGATCACTTCGTTCATAATACGCTGGTGGATTTCATCAGTAACAACTGGCGCAGGTGAGTATGCACCCATGCCACCCGTGTTAGGACCCGCATCGCCATTGTAAGCGCGTTTATGATCCTGACTGGTAGCAAAGGGTAATACGTTTTTGCCATCAACCATTACAATGAAAGACGCTTCTTCACCCTCTAAAAACTCTTCGATAACAACACGACTTCCCGCATCGCCAAACGCATTACCCGCAAGCATATCGCGAATAGCCTCTTCAGCATCAGCTTCGGTCATGGCGACAATTACGCCTTTACCAGCAGCTAAACCATCTGCTTTTACAACAATTGGCGCGCCTTTTTCTTTTAAATAAGCAAGGGCAGGGTCAATTTGTTCAAACGTTTGGTAATCGCCTGATGGAATATTATGACGTGCTAAAAAGTCTTTAGTAAACGATTTAGAGCCTTCAAGCTGAGCTGCACCCGCTGTAGGGCCAAAAATAGCCATGTTATGTTCACGAAACTTATCAACAACACCTAGTACTAAAGGTATTTCTGGACCTACAATAGTAAGCTCTACCTTATTTTGCTGTGCAAAACTAAGTAGACCCTCTAAGTCGTCAACGTTTATTGCTACGTTTTCAAGTTTTGGTTCAAGTGCAGTACCTGCATTACCAGGGGCTACAAATACAGTATTTACTTTGGTGTTTTGAGCGGCTTTAAACGCAAGAGCGTGTTCGCGGCCGCCGCTGCCAATGACTAAAACATTCATGGCGAAAATTCCTATTTAAAGCGGTTTCTTAAATTTCAGCGTCATGCGGTCGCTTTCACCAATGGCTTTATATTTGTCGGCATCTTGTTCGCCGAGTCTTAAGCTTGGTGGTAGCGTCCATACACCCTTAGGATGATCGGCTGTATCTTTTGGATTTGCATTTATTTCACTGCTTGCAACTAATTCAAACCCAGCTTGTTTAGCTAGGTCGACTACGTAGCTCTGCTTCATATAACCTGATGTTTTTTGATCTTCGTCAGCACGCTCTTCAGCTAAACGGTGTTCAACTAAACCTAATGTACCACCTGGTTTAAGGGCTTTATAAAAAGCTTGGAATGCACTTAATGCACCGCTTTTATCTTTGCCCATATACCAGTTATGCACATTACGGAACGTTAAAACCATATCGGCACTGCCAGCTGGCGCAATATCTAAATGTGTTACAGGTGCAAACTCAGTAATTTTAACGCTACTAAAGCGCTCATCTTCAGCTACTTTTTGTTTAAAGCCCGCAAGAGAGCGTTGGTAGTAGCCAACTGATGAATCAGCAGGAAAGTGCGCGGCATAGTAAGTGCCTTGCTCTTTTAGTGCTGGCGCTAAAATTTCACTATACCAACCACCGCCTGGCGCAATTTCAACAACTGTCATAGTTGGTTTAAAGCCAAAAAATGCCAATGTTTGAGCCGGGTGACGATATTCGTCACGAACGCTGTTTTTAGCGCTGCGTTCGCTTGATTGAAGTGCATGCTCAAGGCTCGATTCGTGGTTATGGCTAAGCGCCATAGTCGATGTCATCGTTAGTGTGGCTACAAGTAGCGATTTTAGCGCAAATTTCATTGTTTGTTCCTTCACATTATAATTTTAAATAGGTTATTGAATAATCAGAATACGTGAATTTATAGCAAACAAAAAGGGTTAAACCAACGTTTAACCCTTTGTGTGATTAGTGGCGGAAATGGCGCATACCAGTAAGTACCATTGCCATACCGGCTTCATCAGCGGCTGCAATCACTTCTTCATCACGCATTGAGCCACCAGGCTGAATTACCGCAGTAATACCAGCGGCTGCGGCTGCGTCAATTCCATCACGGAATGGGAAGAATGCGTCAGATGCCATTACTGAACCTTTAACTTCAAGGTTTTCGTCAGCTGCTTTAATGCCTGCAATTTTAGCTGAGTATACGCGGCTCATTTGGCCTGCACCTACACCAATAGTCATGCCGTCACGGGCATAAACAATCGCGTTTGATTTAACAAACTTAGCTACTTTCCAGCAAAACAGTAAATCTTTAAGTTCTTGCTCTGTAGGCTGGCGCTTAGAAACAACTTTTAAGTCGCCTTGCGTTACCATGCCTAAGTCGCGATCTTGAACTAAAATACCGCCATTAACGCGTTTAATATCTTGTCCTGCAGCTTTACCTGTCCACTGACCGCATTCTAATAAGCGTACGTTCTTTTTAGCTTCAACAATTATTGCAGCGTCGCTCGAAATACTAGGTGCAATAATTACTTCAACAAACTGACGGTCAACAATTGCTTGTGCTGTTGCTGCATCTAGCTCTCGGTTAAAGGCAATGATGCCACCAAATGCTGATGTAGGGTCTGTTTTAAATGCACGGTCGTATGCTTCAAGGATGTTGTCCCCAATTGAAACACCACACGGATTTGCATGTTTTACAATTACACACGCAGGTACATCAAATTCTTTAACACACTCAAGGGCTGCATCGGTATCTGCAATGTTGTTAAACGAAAGGGCTTTACCTTGCAATTGAGTGGCCGTTGCAACTGATGCTTCAGTAATGTCACTTTCAACATAAAAAGCAGCATCTTGGTGTGAGTTTTCACCGTAACGCATATCTTGCTTTTTAGTAAACTGCATATTAATAGTACGTGGGAATTTAGTCTCTTCAGCCGCTTCCTCTGTGTAATCAGGAACCATTTTACCAAAGTAGTTCGCAATCATGCCATCGTATGCGGCTGTATGCTCGTAAGCAGCAATAGCTAAATCAAAACGTGTTTTGTATGTTGTTGAGCCATTGTTGCTTTGCATTTCACTAATAACACGGTCGTAGTCGCTCGCGTTTACCACAATAGTTACGTCTTTGTGGTTTTTAGCTGCTGCACGAACCATTGTAGGGCCGCCAATATCAATATTTTCAATGGCATCTTCAAGGCTGCAGTTTTCTTGAGCGACAGTATTCGCAAAGGGGTATAAGTTAACTACAACTATGTCGATAGCAGAAATGTTGTTATCTGCCATTACGTTTTCATCTTGTCCGCGACGGGCTAAGATACCGCCGTGAATTTTTGGGTGAAGTGTTTTTACACGACCATCCATAATTTCTGGATGACCTGTGTGATCTGACACTTCAGTCACTTTTATGTTGTTTTCAGCAAGAAGTTTACATGTGCCGCCAGTTGATAATATATCAACACCTTGCGCTTCTAGTGCGCGGGCAAATTCAACAATACCGGTTTTATCAGACACACTTAATAGTGCGCGACGAATGGGACGATGAGTATCCATTGTAGTTTGATTTCCTCAGTTAATGAGCTAGCTTAGAAGCGGGCATTTTAACTGATTACTACTCAAAAAACGACTTATAAAGGCTTAATAAGCGTGAGCATTCTGCAATTTGGTTAATAAGTTGTAGGCATAAAAAAAGCACCCGAGGGTGCTTTTTTAATAATTAGCTGCGATAAACCACAGCCAGCATATTAGTTCATGCCGTATTTTTTAAGCTTTTTACGTAAAGTACCACGGTTGATACCTAGTAAAATAGCTGCACGAGTTTGGTTACCACGTGTATATGTCATTACTTCTTCAAGTAATGGCGCTTCTAGCTCTGAAAGAACAAGGTCGTAAACGTCTTGCACATCTTGACCGTTAAGCTGTTTTAAATAGTGGTGAACAGCTTTTTTTACTGCATCACGCAATGGCTGCGGTTTCTCGTGTGACTGAACATGAGGGTTAGTGATAAATGGAGAAGTCACGTTTTGTTCGAACATTATTAAGTCTCTTTCTTTCTTAGTTAGCTGCTAGTGTTTTAAAGTATTGCTCTAATGCGACGACCTGTGCCTGTGGGTTGTCGAGCGCATTAAATACTCGCCTAAACTGACCATCACTGTCATGGGTTTGCAAATACCAAGATACATGTTTGCGAGCAATTCGCGCTCCCATTGGCTCACCGTAAAACATATGGAGGTTTGTTAAATGCTCCATTAAAATACTGCGTACCTCTGCAATAGCAGGTGGCTGTAAATGTTCTCCAGTTCGCAAATAGTGGTCTATCTCCCTAAATATCCAAGGGCGACCTTGGGCGGCTCGGCCAATCATAATGGCATCTGCACCCGTATAGTCTAAAACCTGCTTTGCTTTTTCTGGTGATGTAATATCACCATTGGCAACAACAGGAATCGACACTGAACGTTTTATATCCCTAATCGTGGCGTACTCGGCATCACCTTTGTACATACATGCGCGCGTACGCCCATGTACAGCAAGTGATGCAATGCCATAACGTTCAGCTATTCTCGCAATCTCTACACCATTACGGTTATCCGGATCCCATCCTGTACGGATTTTAAGTGTCACAGGTATATCAACAGCATTAACGACTGCATCAATAATCTCTTCCACAAGTTCAGGAAACTGTAATAAGGCAGAGCCTGCGAGTTTCTTGTTCACTTTTTTTGCTGGGCACCCCATATTGATATCTATGATCTGTGCACCGTTAGCAACATTGAATTGTGCGGCCTGCGCCATAAGCTCAGGGTCTGCTCCTGCAATTTGCACCGCGCGTATACCCGATTCACCGCTGTGATCCATACGGTTCATCGACTTTTCCGTTTTCCAAACCTTAGGATTAGACGATAGCATTTCAGAAACAGCTAGCCCTGCGCCTAAACGACGGCAAAGTTGTCTAAATGGTCTGTCTGTAATGCCAGCCATTGGCGCGACAATTACATTATTCTCAAGTTGGTATTTACCGATACGCACTATATTCAATAGGCCTCTTTTCAAGGGGCGCTAAGTTTACGGTTTTTTTAGCAAAAATCAAAGGCTATAAATTGAACAAAAGTAACTTTTTTTTGCCCTTTTCGTATTGACATTTGATAACCATATGACAATTGGGTTTATTTGTTTGAAATTCGTACAGTCTTTATTTTTTATACAATAATCAGAAAATATTTTGATATGTAAAAAAATAGTAAAGCCTGTTAAATACAGGCTTTACGTAGACGTTTTGAGTTAATGCTCTAAATATGGTTATACGATTTATTAGGCTTTTTTGGTGCCACTTACTCGAGTCCAATCACCTTCAACGGCAATATCATCTAGCTCAATAAAGGGTGCATAAATATCAGCAACTGATTGCGCTTGTTCTTCTAAAATACCCGACATGGCAATTTTACCGTCAGGCTTTAATAAACCTAAAATTACACTGTGCAATTCGCGAAGTGGCTGGGCTAAAATATTTGCCACTACTATATCGGCAGTAAATTCAGGTTGGTTTTCTGGCAGGTACACTTCAAGTTTGTCTGCAACACCATTTCGGTTAGCGTTATCTAGGCTTGCTTCGAGTGCTTGAGGGTCAATATCAATCCCAATCATGCGCTCTGCACCTAATTTTATCGCTGCGATACCTAAAATGCCTGAGCCACAACCAAAATCAACAACCGTTTTACCTGTTAGGTCTTGGCTTTCTAACCACTTAAGGCATAAGGCCGTTGTTGCATGTGTGCCGGTGCCAAAAGCAAGGCCAGGGTCAAGTAGTACATTTACCGCAGTAGGGTCTGGAATATCGCGCCAGCTTGGACAAATCCATAGCCTTTCACCAAATTGAATCGGGTGAAAGTTATCCATCCATTCACGTTCCCAGTCTTTATCCTCAAGTTGCTCTATTTTGTATACTAAATTGTCTTTTAGCTCATCATGGCGTTTCAATAACGCAACGACTGCATTCATATCGTGATTAGCTTCAAACAAGCCAATTACTGTTGTATCAGCCCAGAATACAACGGTGCCAATTTTGGGTTCGTAAATAGGGGTGTCTTTTGCGTCAATAAAGGTTACTGAAGCACTACCCGCTTCCATTAATAGGTCACTTACTGCATCTGCTGTTGCAGCATTGGCGTTAATACGAATTTGGATCCAAGCCATGATTATTTCCTTCAAATAGAAAAAAGGCCGCTATAGCGGCCTTTTTAGTTTATATAGTAGCGCTAAATTATTTAGCGTCTAAAAAGCTTTTCAGTAAATCTGAGCGAGAAGGGTGGCGTAATTTACGCAGCGCTTTCGCTTCTATTTGACGAATACGTTCACGTGTTACGTCAAACTGTTTACCTACTTCTTCTAAGGTGTGGTCGGTATTCATATCAATACCAAAACGCATACGTAGTACTTTAGCTTCACGGGCTGTTAGGCCTGCTAGTACATCGTTAGTTGCGCCACGAAGAGACTCCATTGTTGCCGAATCGATTGGCGAATCAATAGTTGTATCTTCGATAAAGTCACCCAAGTGAGAATCTTCATCATCACCGATTGGTGTTTCCATTGAAATTGGCTCTTTAGCAATCTTAAGTACCTTACGGATTTTATCCTCAGGCATCATCATGCGTTCTGCTAATTCTTCTGGATTTGGCTCACGACCCATTTCTTGTAACATTTGACGAGAAATACGGTTAAGTTTATTAATCGTTTCAATCATATGTACCGGAATACGGATTGTTCTTGCTTGGTCAGCAATAGAGCGAGTGATTGCTTGACGTATCCACCACGTAGCATAAGTAGAGAACTTATAACCACGGCGATATTCAAACTTATCAACCGCTTTCATCAGACCAATGTTACCTTCTTGAATTAAATCCAAGAATTGTAAGCCACGGTTTGTGTATTTTTTAGCAATTGAGATTACAAGACGTAAGTTAGCTTCAACCATTTCTTTTTTCGCACGGCGTGCTTTCGCTTCACCAATGCTCATTCGACGGTTAATGTCTTTAATACGCTCAATGCTTAAACCTGTTGTTTGTTCAATAACAGATAATTTATTAATGCTACGAATGATTTCTGGCTTAACTTCTTCAAGTTTAGCTGAATACTTTTCGTTACCTGAAATTTCTAAATCAACCCAAGATGCGTCAGTTTCGTTATTAGCAAAGTGCTTAACGAATGTTTTCTTCGGTAATTTAGCAATTTGAACAGCATGTTTCATGATTAGACGTTCTTGAACGCGAACTCTATCCATCATTTCACGCATGTTATTTACCATGCGGTCAAACTGTTTAGGTATTAATTTAAAGGTTCTGAAAAGCTCACCAATTTCAAAAATGGCGGCTTGTGATTCTGGATGCGAACGACCTTTAGCTTCAAACGTATCACGTGCTTTATTGTATAAATCACGTAAATTTTCAAAGTGAATACGAGCTTCTTCAGGATCTGGACCTGTGTCTACTTCTTCTTCATCTTCGTCATCGCTATCAGCATCATCTTTGTCATCTTTATCGTCATCATCAAGTTGTTTAGCACTTAATTCTGAACCGATGTTAGTTGCTGAAATTGGCGCTGTATCTTCATTCGGATCGATAAATCCAACGATGATATCGCTTAAACGCATTTCTTCAGCTTCAAACTTATCCCACTGCTCTAGCAGGTAAGTAATTGCTTCAGGGTACTCTGCAACAGAAATCTGTACTTGGTTAATGCCTTCTTCAATACGTTTAGCGATTACAATTTCGCCTTCACGTGTAAGAAGTTCAACAGTACCCATTTCGCGCATGTACATGCGAACCGGATCCGTTGTACGGCCGATTTCTTTTTCTACAGTCGCAAGGGCTGCAGCGGCAGCTTCAGCTGCGTCTTCGTCTGTCGTTGTTTCTTGCATCATTAATTCATCAGCATCAGGCGCGTTTTCGCTAACCTTGATACCCATATCATTAATCATGCTTATGATATCTTCTACTTGATCTGAGTCTATAATGTCTTGTGGAAGGTGATCATTTACTTCTGCAAAAGTTAAGTAGCCTTGCTCTTTACCTTTTTGAATCAGAAGTTTTAATTGTGACTGAGGAGTTGGATCCATAGAGATTGTTTCTTCCACTCTGATAAGTTGATACAACAGGCGCCATCATGTAGTTTGCATTAAAGCCAACTAGAATAATGTGACGCAGTGAATAGCACAGTATAACAGTTTAAATCAATTTTGACTAGCTGTTAGTGGCTTTTAACGCTGTCATTAACAAATGACACTCAAGTCTTTCGTCGCTACTGAGGCCTTGAGTCTTGTCCTTTATTAATAGGGTCTCGAGTCGATAATTTAAACACTGATCTTCAATAAACTTGAAAGTATTTTTAAAAACCGTCTCTAAACGCTCTTCATTTATTTCGTGTTGCCACGTTGCAAGCTTTATTAGTGGCTCATAATCTTCAGTTCCTCTGAAAAATTCGAGCAGTTGTGCTGTGGTAATGCTTTCTTTTTCTAGGGCTTGTTCTTGTAAGCGTAATAACAGGCCTATGCCAGCAATATTCATTTGTGCGAGTTCTGGTAAGTACGGCACACTTTTAGCTAAATTAGGGTGCTGAATTAAAATACCAATCGCTTGGCGCATCGGTGTTATTTTAAATTTACGTTCAATTGAATACTGCTGCTTAGGTGTTTTTAAACGATTATTAAGTTGCTCTCGTGTTCTTCCGATTAAACGCCCTAATTGTTCAAGAATGTTTTCTTGGTAAAATTCACTAGGAATTTTTTCAATTAGTGGTAGCGCTGCACTAAGCAATTTAGCTTTTCCTGAGTCGAGTGTTAAATCAACTTCTTGGCTTAATTTATTAAACAATACTTTGGTAAAGTCATCTGCTTGGCCTAGGCGCAGCTCAAATTGTTCTTTACCTTCTTTTTGTACAAGAGAGTCAGGATCTTCGCCATCGGGTAAAAATGCAAATTGCAGTGCTTTACCATCATTTAAATAAGGAAGTGCGTTTTCAAGCGCTCTCCAGGCTGCATCGCGACCAGCTCTGTCACCATCGTAACAACAGATTACTTTATCAGTAGTTCTAAACAATGTGTGCATGTGCTCGCTTGTTGTTGCAGTCCCCAGTGATGCAACAGCGTATTCAATTCCTTGCTCCGCTAGGGCAACAACATCCATATAACCTTCAACAACCATGATATGGTCAAGTTTTTTATGGGCTTGCTTTGCTTCATAAAGTCCGTAAAGCTCAAAGCCTTTATGAAAAATTCGGGTTTCTGGCGAGTTTAAATATTTTGGCCCTTGGTCGGCTTGCATTACACGCCCACCAAAGGCAATAACGCGCCCACGCTTATCGCGAATAGGGAACATTAAACGATCGCGGAAAAAATCAAACTGCCTACCAGGTGTTTTTTCTGAGGCTAGTTTTAATTCAACTAATTGCTCTTTTTGTTCTTTGTTGCGGCCAAGTTGTAGGCATAGCCCGTCCCACTCGCTGGGAGCATAGCCAATCATAAACTTTTTAACTGTTTCGCCACTTAAACCACGGCCTTTTACATATTCAATAACGGCGGCAGAATTACTGTGGTGTTTTAATTGGTGCTGATAAAAGCGCGCAGTATGAAGCATTAAGTCGTAATCAGAGCGCTTTTGCGCAGCTGTACGTTCTGGTGCTGAGTTTGTGCCTTGTTCTCGAGGTACTTCTAAGTTGAGCATGCTGGCTATTTCTTCAATAGCATCTACAAACTCTAGCTTTTCGTACTCCATTACAAACGAAATAGCATTACCATTAGCGCCACACCCAAAGCAGTGATAAAACTGTTTGTCTTGCGATACAGTAAATGAGGGCGATTTTTCGTTATGAAATGGGCAGCAAGCTTGATAATCTTTACCTGCTTTTTTTAGACCTATTTTTGAGTCTATCAGGTCGACAATATCGGTTCTGGCAAGTAAATCATCTATAAAGTTACGTGGGATCTTTCCAGCCATTAGTAAAATACAGTCCTGAAATAATAAGAAGAATAACGAATATGAAATTTACTTTTTATACTTGCGTGGTGCAAAGTATAGCGTGCTTTAACTTACCAAAATGATAGCAAAATAAATAGGGAAGCTATAAAAAATTTCATTTTAAAGTAACCTAATAGGTATACTTTTTATTAAAGTTAAAAACAAAGAAACCGAGCGCAAGGCTCGGTTTACTTCAATCATACTTTAATGTATGTGGGAGTATTAGGCAGTTAATCGTTGCTTAATTAAACCAGAAATCTTGCCCATATCGGCACGACCTTCGGCTTTGCTTTTGATTATACCCATTACTTTACCCATGTCTTGCATACCTGCTGCGTTAGTATCAGCAATAGCCGCATCAATGAGAGCAATAATTTCTTCTTCACTCAATTGTTGAGGTAAAAAAGTTTCAAGTGCTACTATTTCATTGGCTTCAATATCAGCTAAATCATCACGCCCAGCATCTTTGTACTGAGTGTAAGAGTCACGACGTTGTTTAACAAGCTTCACTATAACGGAGGTAATACCTGCGTCGTCTAGTTCTATGCGCTCGTCAATTTCACGTTGCTTGATTGCAGCAAGTACCATACGAATAGGGTTAAGACGTTGTTTGTCTTTAGCTCTCATCGCATCTTTTTGCGCATCTTTTAGCGTTATTAAAAGGCTCATTTATACAAGACCTAATATATTAGTATAATTTAACGCGACGTGCGTTATCACGAGAAAGTTTTTTCATGTGACGTTTTACTGCAGCAGCTTTTTTACGCTTACGCTCAGCTGTTGGTTTTTCATAGTGCTCGCGACGACGAACTTCTGAAAGGATTCCTGCTTTTTCACATGAACGCTTGAAGCGACGAAGTGCTACGTCAAACGGTTCGTTCTCTCTTACTTTAATTACTGGCATTAAAAATTCACCTACCTAAATTATGAGCGTTGCTCAAGTTGATCAAACATTGATCAAGTGGTTCAAAAATGGTGCGGTATTGTAATCCGAAGCAACACCACATGTAAAGGACAATATTAACAGAAACGCATCATGTAAAACAGTATTAATTTGCTTGGCGCTGGTAGAGTTTACAAAACACTTGTCCTGCCTTTTTTTCTTTAATTAACAACCAGTTGCTTGGATTGTTAAAGGTGGTTAATTCAGTTTCTACTTCAACATAAATTAATGCATTGTCGCTTAACCATTGGTTTTTTTCTAATAAATCGCAGGTTGTTTGTGCTAAATCTTTACGAAATGGTGGGTCAACAAATACAAGATTAAACGCTTCACTTGTGTTTTTTTGCTCTAAAAAGGAGATCGAATTAGTATGTTTAACGTGTGCATTGTCGAGTTTTAAAGTGCTGATGTTTTGCTCTAATTGCTTAGCTGCTGATGAGTCGAGCTCGATAAATATAGCACTTTTAGCAAAACGAGATAGCGCTTCAAACCCTAATCCGCCAGAACCTGCAAAACAATCAAGTACATTTGCGTCACGCGTATCTTGCATTAACCAATTAAATACAGTTTCTTTAATTCGGTCGGTAGTAGGCCTTAAGCCATCTACATTTTTAACGGGAAGTTTTCGGCCTCGAAATTGTCCGCTAATTACTCTAATAAAGCCATCACTGGGCTTATTAGTAGCTTTATTTTGCGTTGTTTTTTTTCTCATTTAGCTCACTAAAAAATGGTATATGGTATCTAGCTCAGATAATATTATCGGCGATTACGTATAGCTTCATTTTTCAACCGTATTAAAAGTGTTACTATTGAACACTTACGTTTTGAATGGTTGTATTTATTTGCAACTATTGCTGGGCATTGCCAAGCTATTTCAAATTTTAGTTTATCAGATTTTTATAAGTGGTTATTAGCAAGTATGACAAAAAAAAGTAAATTCATGTCGTGGCTCGGTTTTGGCAAGTCAGATAAAAAAGAAGCAGAGCAAAAAGCAGCAGCTGATAAACAACAAGCATTAGCGCAAGAAGAGGCGCAGAAGCTAGAGCAAGAAAAGCTTGCGCAGCAAGCCGAGGCCGAACGTTTACACGCTGAGGCTGAAACAAAGCGTTTAGAACAAGAGCGTATTGCAGCAGAGCAAGCAGAGGCCGAACGTTTACACGCTGAGGCTGAAACAGAGCGTTTAGAACAAGAGCGTATTGCTGCTGAACTAATTGAAGCAAAACGTTTAGAGCAAGAGCGTGCTGAAAACGCAGAAAAGATTGCTATTGAGCAGGCCAATGCTGAATCACTTGCAAAACAACAAACGGATGCAGAAGCACAAAGACAAGAACATGCACAACGTTTAGCTGAACAAGAATCACAGATGCTCTTAGAGCAAGAGCGATTGGCTGCAGAAAAAGTAGAAGCTGAACGACTAGAGCGAATTCGCCTTGAAGAAAAGAATGAGGCAATAAAGGCTGAAAAGCTTGCAATAGAGCAAGCGAATGCTGAGTTGTTAGTAAAAGAACAAGCGGACGCTGAAGCTCAAAGACAAGAGCAAGTAAAACGTTTAGCAGAACAAGAAGCGCAAATGCGTTTAGAGCAAGAGCGCATTGCTGCTGAAAAAGCACAGAACGAACGCCTAGAGCAAGAACGTATTGCTGCTGAAAAAGCACAGAGCGAGCGTTTAGAGCAAGAACGCATTGCTGCTGAAAAAGCAGAAAATGAACGTTTAGAGCAAGAGCGTATTGCAGCTGAAAAAGCAGAGAACGAACGCCTAGAGCAAGAACGCCTAGAGCAAGAGCGCATTGCAACGGAACAAGCAGAAAACGAGCGCCTAGAGCAAGAGCGTATTGCTGCTGAAAAAGCACAGAGCGAGCGTTTAGAGCAAGAACGTATTTTAGCTGAAAAAGCAGAGAATGAACGTTTAGAGCAAGAACGTATTGCGGCTGAAAAAGCAGAAAACGAGCGCTTAGAGCAAGAACGCATTGCAGCGGAACAAGTAGAAAATGAACGTTTAGAGCAAGAACGCCTTGCTGCTGAAAAAGCAGAGAATGAGCGTTTAGAACAAGAACGCATCGCAGCGGAACAAGCAGAAAACGAGCGCTTAGAGCAAGAGCGACTTACTGCTGAGCTTGCAAAAGATGAAGCTAAAAAAGCAGAAAAGCCGAAAAAAGAAGGGTTTTTCTCTCGTCTTAAAAAGGGCTTGTTAAAAACTCGTGTAAATATAGGCTCGGGTTTTTCATCTATTTTTAGTGGTAAAAAAATAGATGACGAATTATTTGAAGATCTTGAAACACAACTTCTTACCGCCGATTTAGGCGTTGATACCACCATGAAGTTGATTGATAGCCTAACTGATGCTGCAAACCGTAAACAGCTAAAAGATGGCGATGCGCTTTATGAACTGATGAAGCAAGAAATGGCGGCTATGCTAAAAACGGCTGAACAGCCTTTAGTTATAAGCGAAGATAAAAAGCCGTTTGTTATTTTAATGGTTGGCGTTAACGGTGTTGGTAAAACAACGACTATTGGCAAAATGGCAAAGCAATTTCAAAATGAAGGTAAGTCGGTAATGCTTGCTGCTGGTGATACATTTAGAGCCGCAGCTGTAGAGCAATTACAGGTTTGGGGAGAGCGTAACAGCATCCCTGTTATTGCCCAGCATACAGGTGCAGATAGTGCATCGGTTGTCTTTGATGCATTTCAAGCTGCAAAAGCACGTAATGTAGATGTGTTAATTGCTGATACAGCTGGACGCTTGCAAAATAAAGATAATTTAATGCAAGAGCTTGAAAAGATTGCTCGCGTAATGAAAAAGATCGACCCTGATGCGCCGCATGAGGTGATGTTAACCATCGATGCTGGTACAGGTCAAAATGCAATTAGCCAAGTAAACTTGTTTAATCAGTGTGTTGGTTTAACGGGTATTACGCTTTCAAAACTTGATGGAACTGCAAAAGGTGGTGTTATTTTTGCGGTCGCAGATAAGTTTAATATTCCAATTCGTTACATTGGTGTTGGTGAAGGTATTGATGATTTACGCGCTTTTAAAAGCGATGACTTTATTGATGCGTTATTTAGCCAAGATGAGGACGACGTTTAATTTACCAAAATAGGGAGCTTGCTCCCTTTTTAATTGCGAGGATTACCAGCGTTACTAATAAACTAATGGCGTTGGCATAATAAAAAGATGATAAATTTTCAGCAAGTAAGTAAAACCTACCCAGGTGGGCACCGTGCCCTCGAAAAAGTGAATTTTCATATTAAGCCTGGTGAACTCGCTTTTTTAACGGGCCATAGTGGCGCCGGTAAAAGTACACTGCTCAAGCTAATTAGCTTAATGGAACGTCCATCGGCGGGTAGTGTGTCTATCAATGGAGTTGATTTAAACAAAGTTAACTCGCGTCAAATTCCTTATGCTCGTCGTGATATTGGTATTATTTTTCAAAATCACCGTTTATTAGAGCGTTATACTATTTTTGATAATGTGGCTTTGCCACTAATTATCGAAGGTACTCACCATAAGCATATTGCTAAACGGGTTCATGGTGCGCTCGATAAAGTAGGCCTGATAGATAAAATAAAATGTCATCCGTCTATGCTCTCAGGTGGTGAACAGCAACGTGTTGGTATTGCCAGAGCAATAGTGAACTCCCCGCCAATTTTATTAGCAGATGAACCTACAGGTAACCTCGATCCTGAGCTTTCAATGGAAATACTAAAACTGTTTGAAGACTTTAATAAACACGGTACAACTGTATTGATAGCAACGCACGATCTTGGTTTGGTAGCACGTATGAAGTATCGCAGCTTAACTTTAAAAGATGGCAGAATGCTTCAAGATCCGCTTGCTGAGGGCGCACTATGAGTTTACTTTTTAAGGGTCGTCAAAATAGTAACGACAAGCAAAAAAAATCAGTGTTAGCTGGCGGTTATTTTTTTATTATTAATATATTTCGCCAAGGTGTGCATAGTTTAGGTGAAATGTGGCGTACCCCGCTGGCCTCATTAATGACTATTGCAGTACTTGGCTTGAGCTTAACGCTTCCTGCAACACTTTATTTAGTTGTTAAAAACGTACAGCAGGTAAGCAGCGGTTTTGAAGAAGCGAGTGAAATATCGTTATTCGTAAAAGAAAGTATGAACGAGCAAGAAACGCAAACTTTAGTAAAGCGTTTAGCACTTTACCCAGAAGTGGAGAGTGTTGAGTTTATTTCAAAACAAAAAGCACTCACCGAGTTTAAAGATGTTTCTGGTTTTGGGCAGGCTTTAGAGTATTTGGATAAAAATCCATTACCTGATGTAGTACTTGTTACGCCAACAAAGCGTAATAGGCAGCCAAACGCCGCTAAGGCGCTTCTAACTAAACTTGAGAGTGAACGTGAAGTTGATTTTGGTAAGCTTGATATAGCGTGGTTAGAGCGTTTAAATGCTTTGCTAGATTTACTCAAAGAAAGTGTAATAACCATCGCATTATTACTGCTTACCTCAGTGACGCTTATTATTGGTAACACCATTCGTTTGTCGATCATGGATAAAAAAGAAGAAATACAAGTAATGAAACTTGTAGGAGCTACTAACACCTTTATACATGCCCCATTTTTGTGGACCGGTATTTGGTATGGTGTAATAGGCGGGCTATTTGCTTTTATATCTGTTGCTTTAATGATGTGGTGGTTATCTTCTGCGGTTAGCAGTGTGGCAGGGGTTTACCAAGCAAGCTTTTCTTTAATTGGCTTAACATTGAAAGAATTCGGCTTTTTAGTTTTACTTGCAACAAGCTTAGGTTTTGTAGGTTCTTATCTTTCTGTAAATCGTTATATTAAAGAAATAGAACCCGATAAAGTATAAGTGAACCAACCCAGCTTGATATGCGTAATATATCAATCTGGGTTGTACCTCCTGTTATTAAAACTGTCATATTTGTGTACTATCCTCCAATGAAGTAATGAGTTGTAAATAAGGTGATGCTATGAGGTTAACCTGCTGCAACCCCTTAATTCATCACTTATTCAGTCGCTTGTAGTAGACTAAATACATACCAAAAAACTACTTGATTTATACTTTAAAAAAGTTTTAAATTGGGGTTAGCACTCTTAAAGAAAGAGTGCTAAGATAGTTTCAAATGTTTATCACCGAGGTGAAAAATGAGTAAAGATTTATACGCAATGGCACTTACAGTCGGACAACAAAGCGCAAGCATGGACGGTTACCTTCAAGCGGTAAGCACTATTCCTATGCTTAAAGTTGAACAAGAGCAAGAACTTGCTAAAAAGCTTCAGGAAGAAGGCGATCTTAGTGCTGCCAAGCAACTCATTATGTCGCATTTACGCTTTGTAGCACATATTGCTAAAGGCTACTCGGGATACGGCTTGCCACAAGCTGACCTTATTCAAGAAGGTAATATAGGCCTGATGAAAGCGGTTAAACGTTTTGACCCTTCAGTGGGTGTACGCTTGGTATCGTTTGCAGTGCATTGGATTAAAGCCGAAATTCACGAGTTTGTGCTTAAAAACTGGCGCATAGTTAAAGTTGCAACCACTAAAGCGCAACGTAAATTGTTTTTTAACCTTCGTAAAAACAAAAAGCGTTTAGGTTGGTTTAATCAAGCAGAGGTTAGCACTGTTGCTAGTGAGCTAGGTGTGAGTGAGAAAGAAGTTCGTGAAATGGAATCGCGCATGAGCGGCCAAGACATGGGCTTTGACCTAACGGGCGACGATAACGACGACGCACCAACAAGCACGTACTCTCCAGTACAGTACTTAACAGATGGCGCAGCTGATTTAGCTGACGACGTTGAACAAGAGCAGTGGAAAGAGCAAGCGCATACTCGTTTATTTAGCGCACTTAAAACACTAGACGAACGTTCACAAGATATTGTTAGCGCACGTTGGTTGTCGGATGATAAGGCTACTCTTCAAGAGCTTGCACAAAAGTACAGTGTATCTGCTGAACGTGTTCGCCAGCTTGAAAAAACAGCGATGAAAAAGTTACAAAGCGCTATGAGCTAATACTGCTCAAGCAGCAAAACTTAAAAGCCCTGCATTAAAATGCGGGGCTTTTTTGTTTTATGAAGACCAAATAACTAAAAAATAAGGGAAGATTAACCTTAAATACCATCAATTAAATAGATAAAGATAAATATGAAAGCACATGTATTGAGGAAAAATGAGACCCAATACCACTTTGTGTATTTTTCTTCTATTTCATCCTTATCACAGTCTATCTGAAGGTTATCTTTAGTTTTCCCTGCTTGGCAGTGAGAATGAAGGAAATAAAGAGAAATTAAGTAACCAATAAACATTGTAAAGCTAAATGCAGAATATTTGTTATTGCTTTCAACAGTATTTACAAACATCCATATACAATTAAAGCCAGTAACACTTGCAGAAGTAATGGCGTTAACGCACATTAGCATAAGAGGGTAGCCTGATCCTTTCCTACAAAAGTATATATAAATGCGTCCAAATACTGATGCAAGTGAACCTTCAAGTAAGAAGAATAAACAAGCAACAAATACCAAGTCGACACTAATTCTAATGGGTATTAAGTTATATCCAAAAATAATAGTAGGAACTGCATAGAAGGTATTTATTATTGCTATGATACTCGCAATTGAGCCCACAAATGAAATAGGTTGATTCCTTGCTTCAGCAATAATTGTTTTTAACAATTGATATCCCTAAATTATGGTTTGAGGTTACAAGCTTTAATAGCTGAGGTGCAGCTAGTGTTTTTATTATGAATAATTATATCATTTAATAGTTTAAATTATATTAACTTAAATACCTCACGACTAAGTCTGGACACTCATCATCTCATCGAGCACTAATCCCTTTACCCTCAGCCTGCGCTAACTGAATGTATTTACGCTCAACCAGCTGCGAAACCGGCACGAGCTCAAAACCTTGCTTAGTTAGCTCGGGTAAGGCATGACGTAAAAATTCGATTGTTTCTGGGTAGGGGTGAGCAATTGCAATAGCAGAATTATGGATGGTGGCTAGTTGTTTTAATTCTTCAAGCCTTAGCTGCAGTTGTTCTGGTGTAGTTATATTATCTAAAAACACTTGGCGACTAATATTGGCAACACCTAAAAAGTTAGCAGCATTTTGTGCTTGGCTTAAATCGGTTGTGCGGCTATCTAAAAAATATAAATGGCGCTTTTTAAGCACTTCCATTGTCCACTTCATAGCTTGGCTTTGCTGCGTAAGTGCTGAGCCCATGTGGTTATTAACGCCTTTAACTTGCGGCAAACTGGCGAGAGCTGTTCCTAAAGTTTGCTGAAGCTGCTCTTTATTCATATTTAAAGTGAGCGCGCCTGGTCCTAGTTCTTTACCGTTAAGTGCCTGCATAGGTACATGGAGTAATAGTTCTTTATTTGATTGACTGGCAAGCGTTGCAAAAATTTGCGAATAAGGGGTATGGGGCAAAATTGAATACGACAATTGCCCTGGTAAGGAAAGGAACTCTAAGTCCCGTTGATGATAGCCTATGTCGTCTATCACTATTGCTATTTGCTTAGCGCTAATTGTTGCTGAGCTAAAACAAATAGCTAATATTAGCCATTTTATTATTTTCACGTTTATAGTTTTTATTATCTTTTTAGCTTTATTTATACAGCTTATACAAGCTATTGCATGCTGAGTAATTGTTTTGCTTTAACTAACTGTAAATCGGCTAAGTTACTCGTGAGTAATTGCGCGTTACTGTTAATTTGCTCACTTTTTATTATAACGGCTTTATTACTTTGTGAAAGGGTTGTTTGATTAACAGCCACATCTGGGGTTACTCCTATCCCATCAATCGACTTTCCTAGCGGCGTAAAATATTTAGCAGTAGTGAGCTTTAATGCAGTATTGCCATCACCGAGTGGGATTAGCGATTGCACCGATCCTTTCCCAAAAGATTGGCTGCCAACAACGGTTGCTCGTTTATTATCTTTAAGGGCTGCGGCTAGTATTTCTGCTGCTGAGGCAGAGTTTTCATTTATAAGTACAACAATGGGGGCATTTTTTAGAATGTCGCCACGTTTAGCGTAAAAAGCTTGGTTTGCATCGTAAAAGCGTCCTTTGGTGGTTACAATAGTACCGCTTTGTAAAAATAGATCTGATACTGCCACTGCACTTTGTAATGTACCGCCAGGGTTGTCGCGTAAATCAATGACTAAGCCTTTAAGTGGGTAACCAAAATGACTTTGTAGGGCGGCCACTTGCAGAGCAACCTCATGTAAGGTGTGGTTAGAAAAACTATTAATAGCTATATAACCCGTACCAAAATCTAACAGTTCGCTTGTTACGCTTTCGAGGTTTATTTGGCGGCGTGCAACATGAAACGTAATTGCATTTTTATTGTTACCGCGATTTATAATTAGATCTATATTTGCAAATTTACTTTCTCGTATTAATGTTGCTACTTCATCGATTGTACGGTTTTGAGCTGTGTGGTTGTTTACACTTACAATAATATCGCCAGGCAGAATACCTGCTGCTTTTGCGGGGGAATTATCAACCACATTAACAATAGTCATATTCTCGTCGATATTTTTAACTTCAATACCAATGCCTGTATAGCGCCCGTTTGTGTTATCAAATAATGAGGTTAATTCGTGTTCATTTAAGTATTTAGAGTAAGAATCGAGCTTTGAATATAAGCGCTCAAACTGTTGGTTATTATATTTAATGTGGTGGCTATTTTGTAAGGTGAGATCTTCAACGTAGTAGGCGTGAATATTAAAAAGTATTTCGTCGATTTGCTGTCTTTTAAGATCTTTAATCGAGCTTGCTAATACACTGCTAGTAAAGGTGATTAAGATTAGTAATACAAGTAAATACAGGCTTATATATAAGCCTGTATTTTTTTGATTGATGGTATTTATTACGTTTTTTTTAGTTGTCATCAGCTGCTCCTAATGCGGTGCAGCGGTTTATTCAATTAAATGCGTCTGCACCATTTTACAGGATTTACTGCGCGTCCTTTGTGGCGTATTTCAAAGTATAGACCAGAAGTAGCTTGTCCGCCGCTTTGGCCAACTAGGGCTAATGTTTCACCTTCACGTACCATATCGCCTACATCTCTTAATAGTGTTTGAGCATGGCCATATAGGCTCATAAAACCTTCACCATGATCTACAACAATTACCCAACCATAGCCCTTTAGCCAATCGGCGAATACAACTTGACCGTTATGGACGCTATTAATATTAGTGCCTTCTTTTGCACCAATTAATACGCCTTTCCAATCAATACCACCATGTTTACGTTGGCCGAATGTGTGCTCTAACTTGCCTTTGCTCGGCCAGTCTAATTTGCCCTTGCTTTTATTTAGGCCGAGCAATTCAATTTTTTGTGTTTTTTCTTTTTCGAGTTCTTCAATCGTTGTTACTAACGTTTGTTGGTTTTCTTTTAAATAGTTTATTGAGCTTTTAGTGCTGTTGAGCTGAGCTTGTAAGTTTTTAAGATTAGTCTGACGTTCACTTTGTGCATTAAGCAATGCAGTTTGGCGCCTTTTTTGCTCATTATACAAAAGCGCTAGCTTTTCTTGAGTTTTAACAAGTTCTTCTTGGTTTTGTGCTATTTGTTGTTGAAGGTTTTTTAGATCTTCAATTTGTTCAATACGGGCTTTATTTAAGTAGTTGTAATAACTCAGTGTGCGCTCAAATTTTGCGGTGTCTTCTTGATTTAACAGCATTTTAGAGTAGTCGTCGCCACCGGCCATATAGGCGCTTTTAAGTTGCGCGGCTAAGACTTTTTGAAACTGAGTATGCTTTTTATCGAGCTCGTCGGCTTTATTTTGTAGCTGCTTTTGCTGTGTTTTTGTTTCTTTTACTGATTGTTCTGCCATGTTAAGTGCTTTAGCATTTTTAGCTATATCGAGTTCATGGCTTTTGAGGTTTTTTTGTAGTGACGCTATTTTTTTTCTTTGGGCGTTATACTCAGCTTGGCTTTGCTCAAGTGCATTTTGAACTTCTGATAAGTCTTTTTTAGTACGATCTTCATTAGCAACTGCAGATGCAGTCACTAATGAAGTGAGTATTAAACCGCACTTAATTAACCGGTTAATACGTCTATTCATGCGTTATTTCAACATCATGATAGGCGTACCAGTCATTTCGTTTGGCTGCTCCATGCCCATTAAGTGAAGCATGGTAGGGGCTACATCGCTTAATGCTTTACCTTGCATTGGCTCTGCATCGCGACCCACATAAATAAAATGTACCGGTTCGCTAGTGTGAGCTGTATGGGCTTGGCCTGTTTTAAGGTCTGCCATTTGCTCTGCATTACCATGATCAGCTGTTATTAGTGCTTCACCACCAAACTCTTCAAGTGCATCAACAACGCGGCCAATACAGCTATCTACCGCTTCACAGGCTTTAACTGCAGCGTCAAACACGCCAGAGTGACCTACCATATCGCCATTAGGGTAGTTACAAATAATAGCATCGTATTTACCGCTTTTAATTGCTGCTACTAACTTGTCGGTCAGCATTTCTGAGTTCATTTCAGGTTGTAAGTCGTAAGTTGCAACTTGCGGCGAAGGAATTAGTTCGCGTGTTTCGCCTTCAAATTCGCTTTCGCGTCCGCCACTAAAGAAAAACGTAACGTGTGCGTATTTTTCGGTTTCTGAAATACGAAGCTGTGTTTTGTTGTTTTTTTCAAACCACTCACCAAGTACATTTACTAACGGTGTTGAACCAAAGGCAATAGGTGCATCTATATCAGCTGCGTATTCCGTCATCATTACAAAAGCGCTAAGCTTTGGTGTTCTTTTTCTTGTGAATCCATCAAAATCAGGCTCAACAAAAGCGCGAGTAATTTCGCGGGCTCTATCTGCTCTAAAGTTGGCAAAAATTAGAGTGTCGCCATCGTTAATTGCGGCTGGCTCTGCACCTGTTGGTGTAATAGTTGTAGCAGCGACAAACTCATCGTTTTCGTCGCGCTCGTAGGCTGCATTAAGTGCCTCTACACCGTTATCAAAATTAAAGTCGCCTTCGGCTAGCGCTATTACATTGTAAGCTTTTTCTACTCGGTTCCAGCGGTTGTCTCTGTCCATTGCGTAATAACGGCCAATAAGTGACGCTAAACGACCGCATTTAAGTTCGCTAAACAATGCTTCAATACGTTCGATTGATGCTTTAGCGCTACGTGGAGGTGTGTCGCGGCCATCTAAAAAGCCATGAAAGTAAACTTCTTTAGCGCCACGTTTTGCAGCCAGTTTTATACTGGCAACAATGTGATCTTCGTGACTATGTACTCCACCTGGGCTTAAAAGTCCCATAATATGAACTGCTTTGCCTGCTTTTACGGCTTTATCTATGTTTTCAACTAAGGCTGGTGTTGAATCAAATTCGCCATCGTTAATTGCTTTGGTGATACGAGTAAAATCTTGATAAACGATGCGCCCAGCACCTAAGTTTACATGGCCAACTTCAGAGTTACCCATTTGGCCATCAGGAAGACCCACATCTAAACCCGAAGCTGATATTAATGTGTGAGGGCGTGTTGCCCATAAATTGTCTAATACCGGTGTGTTAGCTGCAAGAATAGCATTGCTCTGCGTATCTTCGCGGTATCCCCAACCGTCTAAAATCATTAATACCAGTGGTTTTTTATGCTCTGTCATAATAGCTCCTGAAAATTAGTATCTGTTGATGGATACTGTGCACCTAAAAAGGTTTATTAGCGTAGTTTTAGCATACCGTGTTTTTAAGCTAGGATCAGCATTGAAAACAAGATATTAATTTTTTTCACTTACTTTATATATGGGGGGCTTTATCGTTTTTTAAACGTTTCTAAGTGCTCCTAAACTCGCATTTTAGGTTGGTTTGGGTATACTTGCGTGGCTAAAGTACAAAATCCTTAAAATATTAGGGCGTGTTGCACTTTGGTGGTTGAATTTGCAGCAGTGTGTTTGGTTTTTAGGCAAGGCAGAGCCTATGAAGTGTGGTTACTCCCCATAAATAGGCGATAACGTAGCATAAATACCAAACATACGCTGCCCGTTGGGTTCTTTCTAGGGACTATTACCTCTTTGTTGCCTACATGGATGTAGGTAAGGGGCGTGAGCAGGACGCGGAAGCTTTGCTCGGTTTTTACTTAGCCCACTAGGTTACAAATCTCGCGCCGCGATTTAATCGCCCCTAGATTGAACAAATTTCAATCCACAAAGGCCAACATGCCCTAGGTTTAAAACATAATTTCATAGTGGAAGTAGAATGGATCAATATATTGAATTTATTACAAATCATCCCATTTTAAGCCTTGCTTGGGTTGGTATTGTTTTCCTTATTGTTAGTGGCTGGATAAAAAGTAAGTTTTCAGCTGTTCGTCAAATAAATCCTCAGCAGCTTACGTTACTTATTAACCGTGATGACGGCCAAGTAATCGATATACGTGCGCAAAAAGAGTTTAATGCAGGGCGTATTTCTGGCGCTGAGCACTTAAGCCCAGAGAATGCGAAAAAATCTGACTTTTCAAGCCTTGAAAAGTACAAGACTAAACCCATTATAGTTGTATGTACTACAGGTATGACTGCCCAAGGTACTGCAGCCGCTATGAGTAAAGCTGGTTTTGAACGAGTTTACTTATTAGCAGGTGGCATGGGTGCGTGGCAATCTGCCAGCTTACCAACTACAACAGGTCGCTAATCAGTTTAGCTAGGCCGATAGAGGATTTATTATGAGTAATGTTGTTTTATACACCAAGGCGTATTGTCCATTTTGTCAGCGTGCTCTTTCGCTTTTAAATAGCAAAGGCGTTGAATACACTAATTATGATATTGGTGTACAACCAGAGCTACGTGCTGAAATGATTACTAAAGCTGGTGGCGCAAGCACAGTACCGCAAATATTTATTAATGATGAACATATCGGTGGCTGCGACGACATGATGGCTATTGAAGCGCAAGGTAAACTTGACGCTAAGTTAAACGCTTAATTTAATTATAATAACGAACAAGTTAGGAATAACAATGAACGAAGAAAATCAAAACGTAGCAGCTGCAGAAGCCGGTGCACAATTTACTATTCAACGTATTTACACTAAAGATGTATCGTTTGAAACGCCAAACTCTCCGGCCATTTTTCAAAAAGAATGGACGCCAGAAGTTAAGCTAGACTTAGATACACGCTCTAACAAACTAGACGAAGGTGTATTTGAAGTTGTTTTAGCACTAACTGTAACTGCTTCTCTTGGTGAAGAAACTGCGTTCTTATGTGAAATTCAACAAGCGGGCATTTTTACTATTGCTGAAGTTGAAGAAGTGCAACTAGCACACATGCTTGGTGCATTTTGTCCTAACGTGTTGTTCCCATATGCACGTGAAGCTGTTTCAAATCTTGTTAACCGTGGTACTTTTCCACAGCTTAACCTTGCGCCAGTTAACTTTGACGCACTGTTTGCACAATACATGCAACAACGTACTGCGCAAGCTGACCAAGTTACAGCAGACGCATAACCTATGAGTACAGCAACTACAGCTGTTACTGTATTAGGGGCGGGGTCTTACGGCACCGCCCTTGCTATTTGTTTAGCCCGAAATGGTCACCACGTGACACTTTGGGGAAGAAATAGCGACGACGTTGGCACGCTTGCAGCTGAGCGGAAAAATCAACGTTACTTACCTGATGCTCCTTTCCCAGACACTCTTACTCTTGAAGCTAACTTACAACATGCCGTTGCTAGCAGCGCTATTGTACTTGTTGTTGTACCAAGCCATGCTTTTGGCGACACACTTGCGCAGATTAAACCAGCATTGCAAGACGGAGCTAAAGTTGCGTGGGCAACTAAAGGGCTCGAGCCTAATACTGGACGTTTGTTACAAGAAGTGGCTTTACAAGAGTTAGGTGACGATATTCCGCTTGCCGTACTGTCGGGCCCTACATTTGCAAAAGAAATGGCAATGGGTTCACCTACAGCTATTTCAGTGTCTTCTACGTCACCAGAGTTTGCTCAGCAGCTCGCTGATTTACTTCATTGTGGTCGCTCATTCCGTGTTTATAACAATGATGATTTTATTGGTATACAGCTTGGTGGCGCGGTTAAGAATGTAATTGCCATTGGTGCCGGTATTTCGGACGGTGTTGGTTTTGGTGCTAATGCGCGTACTGCGTTGATCACTCGTGGTCTTGCTGAATTAACGCGATTAGGCTGTGCTTTGGGCGCAAAACCAGAAACTTTTATGGGAATGGCGGGTCTTGGTGATTTAATACTCACCTGTACCGACAACCAATCTCGTAATCGTCGATTTGGTTTAGCGCTGGGTAAAGGCGAAAGCGTCGATGCTGCTATTGAGTCTATTGGCCAAGTAGTGGAAGGCTTTAGAAATACCAAAGAAGTGTATTTATTAGCGCAACGTAGCGGTGTAGAAATGCCGATTACCGAGCAAATTTATAAAGTGCTTTATGAAAATAAAGATATGAAAGAAGCTGCAATGGCGCTATTAGGCCGAGAGCAACGTTCTGAATAATTTTATAAGCGTTTATAAAACTAAAAAACCGACGTTATGTCGGTTTTTTGTTGTTTAGCTCAAAGCTATTTACTGCGCGTTAGGAAAACCCAACTGGCGCCACGACTCGTAAACAAACACAGCTACTGCGTTTGACAAGTTCATGCTGCGGCTATTGGCTTGCATAGGAATACGCACACGCTGCTCTTTTGGCAGTGCTTGGATCATATCATCCGGCAGGCCGCGAGTTTCAGGCCCAAAAACTAGGCAATCGCCAGCTTCGTAACTAGCTTCATGGTGAAATTGACTGCCTTTGGTTGTACATGCATATATTTTTTTAGGCTTGCACTTCTCAAGGTAATCTTCAAAAGAAGCATGGCGTTGAACATGGCTAAATTCGTGGTAATCAAGGCCAGCACGCTTTACTCGTTTGTCGTCCCATTCAAAACCTAACGGCTCAATTAAATGCAGTGCATAGCCCGTATTTGCGCACAGACGAATAATATTACCTGTATTAGGTGGAATTTCAGGTTGGTATAAAACAATATCCAGCATAGTGAGCCTTTTAAATAATCTGTAGTTTAACGATTTTCAGTATACACGAAACCCTTCAAAAAAATGATATACTTACACTATTGAGTACTCCTAATTATCGGATTAAAACGTGCATAACCGTAGCTACGAATTTTGGGTTAAAACTTCCAGCATTGTTACCATGGTAATGGTTAGTTTAATGATTGGCGCAAAAACATGGGCGTGGCTTGCTTCGGGCTCGGCCTCAATGCTTGGTTCGTTAACTGATTCGTTAATGGATATAACAGCCACTGCTATGAGCTTTTTAGTTTTAGGTTACGCACTGCGCCCAGCAGATGACGATCACCGATTTGGACACGGTAAAGCCGAAGCACTTGCAGGACTTGGACAAGCCGCGTTTATTGCAGGCTCAGGTTGCCTACTTGCTTTTCATGGTATTGAGCGTTTATTTAATCCTATACAGTTAAGCCATTCTTTATTAGGTGTATGGGTAAGTATTTTTGCTATTGCGTGTACGCTGGTGATTGTATTTGTACAAAACAAGGTGGTTAAGTATACCGATTCAATTGCTATAAAAGCCGACTCAGTACATTACAAAGGTGATTTAATATTAAATGCCGCTGTGCTATTAGCTATTTTGTTAGCTTATTATGGTGTGTTGTATGCCGATCCGGTTTTTGCGATAGGTGTAGCGGGTTACTTACTTTATAACAGCTGGGATATTGCTCGCGATAGCGCCGATCATTTAATGGATAAAGAACTTCCAGATGATGAAAAGCAAAGCATATTTGATATAGCTAGAGCTCATGCAGATGTACACGGTGTACATGATATTCGTACTCGCCAAGGCGGAAAAGTTAAGTTTATCCAAATGCACTTAGAGCTTGATGATCATTTAAGTTTAATACGTGCTCATAACGTAGCTGATGAAGTAGAGGCAATGCTTAAAGAACGTTTTGAGTCTGAGGTAGATATACTGATCCACCTCGACCCTTTGTCGGTACTTGTTAAGCCGTCACCGACTCACAAAACTGATACAAGCTTTTAAGCAATGGCTCGCGTATTTCATCACGTTCAAAAAACAGTTCGTGTTTAGCGCCTTCAAAGCTTTTAAGTACTGTATTTGCGTGTCTGTTTGCTAATTTATATTGGGCATTGTTATCGACTACTTCGTCGTTTTGCGCACTGGCAATATAAAGTGGGATAGTCACGCTTAAATTATCCACCGAGGTTATAAATGCAAATGTCGCATTTAGCCAGCCGTAAGTAACACCGCCGAGCTGTAGTAATGGCTCTTCTTGATATGTTTGCCTAAATAGCTCGTAACGCACTGGGCTGCTGGTTAATACATTTGTAGCAAACTCATCGGGTATATAATCGGTTTGCCCTAGCGCGTAGTTGTCTTTTTGACCCAAAAGGGTAGCGGTACTGGCTATTAATTTAGCTAAAGGTTTTGGTGTGCTTTTTGTGTAAATATCAAGCATAGGGGCTGATAAAAACGCGCCACTAAAATTGTGTTCAAAATGCGCAAGGTAATCAAAAGCAATAGCGCCGCCCATTGAATGACTCACTAACACTTTTTTGCCCTGCCAATAAGTATCCACAACCTGTTTATTAAATAAGTTTAGATCGGCACTGTAATCGTTAAATTGGTTAACGTGGCCTTTATGCTTATTTATTAAGTGGCGATAAGAGCGGCCTTGTCCTTGGTGGTCGACTATGAACACGGCAAAATTATTGTTATAAAGCTCCCACAACAATTCTTTATATTTATCTAACCCTTCAAGGCGCCCAGAGCTTATTACAATGGCATTTTTGGCTTTGTCTGGTATGGCATAAGCATAAAATAATTGCCCGTTAGGCGTATCTAAATAAGCTTTAATTAGCGTGTTTTTATAAAAGTTATTAATTGTTATTTGATTACTTTTAAGCTCACGCTCACTACTATAAAACATGGTTTACTCTTTTATTAATGGCAGCGTGATATTAGCACAAAGTCCACCCTCTGTTTTATTAGATAACACTAATTCACCGCCATGCGCAGTAATAGCATTTTTAGCAATAGCGAGCCCTAAACCCGTGCCACCACTTACGCGGTCGCGCGCATCAGACTGCCTAAAAAAGGGTTCGCAAAGCTTGCTTAGTTGCTCATTTGGTACACCAGAGCCATCGTCACATATTTCTATATAAATGGCATCAGCATGCTTTAGAGTAATGCTAATCGTATTATTTGCGTATTTAATGGCGTTGCGAAGTAGGTTTTCAAGTGCACTGGCAATAAGACTTTCATCACAATCAATATTTACGTCTACAGCGCCTATTATATTTAGCTGCTTATTATTTTGTTTTGCTTCAAACTGCGCATCGTTAAGTACATGATCAACAATTATTTGTAATGATTGTTTTTGTAGTGAAAGCGCTTGGCTTTTGGCCTCTAAGCGAGACACTTGCAGTACGTCGGCAATCATTTTATCAAGCTGATTTGCTTCTTTTTCTATGCGTAATAAATATGATTGGCTAGCGTCGTTAGCTTGCATTTGTGCAAGGCCAGTAGCCATTTTTAAACGTGTAAGAGGCGAGCGTAACTCATGCGATATATCGGCTAATAAGCGCTTTTGCGAGCTAATTAAAAGCTCTAACTGATTAGCCATACTGTTAAAATCTCGCCCAAGTATTCCTAGCTCATCTTTTCGGTTTACAGAAATATCGGCTCTTGCACTTAAGTTACCTGCAGATAATTTAATAGCGGCTTTTTTAAGACTATTTATAGGAGCTATTAAGTTACGGCTAAATACAAAGCTTAAAATAAGAGAGGCAACAATTGCGATGACTATTTTCATCCAATTAGGCATTAGCTTAAAGCGCATTATTAGCGGTGGTTGATGGTTAATATCTATTTCATAAAGATAAAAACTTCCTTCAGGCACGTTTATATTAACAGGGCCAAAGGCTTGGTATTTTTCAGTGAAAATAATTTGCGGTGACATATTTTGGGTAAAGTTCAATAAACTTAAGTCGATGCTATCAGGTACCTCTTTACTACTAAGAGAGTCTTCGCTTTGAGCTGCGCTTAAGTATAAAAGTTTACGCTTTGAGAGGCGAGGGTGTACTAATACTTCGCTTAGGCTGCGCTTATGTTTAATAGCAGTGCGCTCAATACTTTTGGCGGTGTATATTAGGTTTTTTTTCATCGGGCCATAAAGTGGCTCGTTAGTTACCGCGTTAATAGCGGTAATGTTACTTAAAAAGATAAGGGCTGCAACGGTGCCGATTATAGTTAACCAAAACCAAATAAATATTTTAAAAAACAGGTAATGCCCAGGGTGTTTTAACCAAGTAAAGTAAGTGCTTTTATTCGCCTTGGATAAAGACATAACCCGTACCTCGCATCGTTTTAATTCGCTCGCCTGTAATATGTACTGCTATTTTTTTACGAATATTACTAACATGCATATCGATAGAGCGGTCGAATGAGGCTAAACGCCTACCCAGTACTTCTTCACTAATTTGCTCTTTACTAACCACTTCACCTGCATTTTTACACAATAGCGTGAGTATTTCGTACTCTGTACCAGTAAGGGTTAATGTAGAGCCGTCTATTGAGGCCTCTCGCGCAGCTAGGTTAACGGTAATACCATTCACTAGTAACTTACTCGTTGCAGCAGCATTTAAACTATTAATGTGTTCTATACGGCGTGTTATTGCTTTAACGCGGGCTAGTAATTCACGATGATTAAAAGGCTTTGGAATATAATCATCGGCGCCGAGCTCTAAACCAAAAATACGGTCAAAGTCTTCACCTTTTGCAGTAAGCATTATTACCGGTGTGAGTTTTGTTTGCCTAAGCTGTTTAAGTACTTCAAAGCCATCTAGCGTTGGTAGCATTACATCTAGCAGTATAAGTGCGTAATCGTTCGCTTGTGCTAGTTTAAGGCCTTGCTCACCGTCGTGTACGCTTTGTATTTCAAAGCCTTGGGCAGTTAAATATTCACTTAATAGCTCACAAAGGCCCGTATCGTCATCAATCATTAATAGTTTCATTTACAAACCCTTAGAGTTGTTTATAGCGTTATTTTACCCGCTAAATAGTGCAAAGGTGAATCTTTACACAACCTTTACACTGCTTTGCGTTACTTTGCGTTGAGTTAGGTATAGTTAACTCACTGGCTTAGCAGCCACAATCGCTCAACCAACCAATTCAATATTAAGGTAATGATTATGACTAAATTAAGCACACTTTCAAAATTAGTACTTATCTGTGGCTTAGCAACAGCAACTCTTGGTGCTGGTAGCGTATTAGCTAAAGGCGACGGGCATAAGCAAGGCCATTCTCAAGCTCGTTTTTTACTTTCTGAGCGCGGCGTTGAAAAATTAAGCCTAACAGATGAGCAGCAAACTAAGCTAAAAGCTATTTTTGAAGCGCAAAAAACACAAATGAAAGCATTACGTGGCGACAATAAAGAAGCCCGTAAAGCGATGCGTGAAGCGCATAAAGCAAAAATGGATGCATTATTTTCGGCGGCAACATTTGACGAAAATGCAGCAAAAGAATTGTTAAACGAACGCCATGAAAAAGGTGAGCAATTCGGTTTAATTAAACTAAAAACGCAACACCAAGTAATGCAAGTACTTAACGCTGAGCAAAAAGAGAAATTTGCTAAAATGCAAAAGCGTATGAATAAAAAGCATCGCAAACAAAAAAGTTAATTATACTTTTTTGTAAATACTAAAAAACCAGCGTAATGCTGGTTTTTGCTTTTATACCAATTCGCTTAATTAAGTGATCTATTTTGAGGGAAGAAAATCGTGTCGATAACAAGGCAAAAATTTCGTTATTTAGTTGTTCTCGGCAATTGCTCCTGCATTGCTCTACCTCCTGCATCCATATAGTCGTATATCAAAAATTTTTAACGTAGTTAACGTCAGATTTAACCCCTTAAATTGATTAAGTATTATTGCGGGTTGGTATTAGGGCATTATGAAGATAAATTACTTAAAAAAGTCATCTTCATTTTTCGCCAGCATAGCTTCAATATCTTCAATCATGTCTTGGCTAAACTCTTCAGCTGAGGTCATTGGTGCAGAAATTTTATTATTTTCAAACGACCATTCACCTAAATCAATTAGCTGACAGCGTTTTGAGCAAAAAGGACGAAATGGGCTTTGCTCTGACCATTCAACTTTAGTTTTACAGGTTGGGCAGTTTACAATAGTAGGCATAATTTACTCTTTACAATCTTTTTCTGCATTTTACATTACTTAGATACGAGTCTCTAGGTATAAGTAAGGCTCTGAATTTAGTGTTCAGAACCTTGTAGCTTTTACTATGGGCTTTTAAAAATTAGTCACGCGATTAATTTCACCAAGGGATGTAAGGCCATCGGCTGCTTTGCGTAAACCTGATAAACGTAAATTATTAAATCCGGCTTTAAGTGAAACGTCAGCTATTTCAAGCGAGTTACCACCGCGCATAATAATTTGGGCAATTTCAGGGGTAATTTGCATTACTTCGTAAATACCCACTCGGCCTTTATAACCATCGGTACAGCTATCGCATCCTTTAGGAGTATACAACGTCATTTCTTCAATTTGCTTTGTACTGAATCCTTGGCGAGCTAGTTCTTCGCTCGGCAGTTGTTCTGGCGTTTTACATTTAGGGCACAAACGACGTGCTAAACGCTGGGCTATAATTAAGCTGATCGAACTTGCTACGTTATAAGCTGGCACACCCATATTTAATAAACGGGTGATTGTTTCCGGCGCTGAGTTTGTATGCAATGTTGATAAAACCAAGTGACCTGTTTGCGCCGCTTTTATTGATATTTCTGCAGTCTCAAGGTCACGTATTTCACCTACCATAACTACATCAGGATCTTGACGTAAAAATGCACGCAGTGCGTTGGCAAAAGTCATATCGGCTTTAATATTAATTTGTACTTGGTTTACACCTTCAAGGTTAATCTCAACCGGATCTTCCGCAGTACTAATATTTCGCTCTGGCTGATTCAGTATATTTAAACCAGTGTATAGCGATACTGTTTTACCAGAACCGGTTGGCCCTGTTACCAATATCATCCCTTGAGGCTGGGCAAGCGCATCCATATAGAGCTTTTTCTGCTCGGGCTCGTAACCTAATACATCAATACCTAACATGGCGCTTGATGAATCAAGGATACGCATTACTATTTTTTCGCCCCACAAGGTAGGCATAGTACTCACACGAAAGTCGATACTTTTGCGTTCAGTAATTTTTAGCTTTATACGACCATCTTGTGGTTTGCGTTTCTCGGCAATATCGAGTCGTGACATAACCTTAATTCGCGCAGAAAGCTTGGTCGCTAATGTATTAGGTGGGCTTGCCACTTCATGCAAAATGCCATCAATGCGAAAACGAATACGGTACTTGTGCTCGTAAGGTTCAAAGTGTAAATCAGAGGCGCCTTTTTTAATGGCATCCATTAAAATTTTGTTGATGTATACGATGATAGGCGCATCATCTTTATCGTCATCTTGCTGAGATGTATCTTTTTGGCTTTCTGAATCTAAGTCAGCAAATTCCTGAAATTCGTCATCGGTTAAATTTAAGCTGCCAGCGGCATCTAGTAATTGCTCAATTTTTGCATCAAGTTGAATATAATCAACAACAACAACTTCGCATGAGAGACCAGTACTAAACTCAAAATTTTCGAATGCGCCGTAATCTGTAGGATCGGATGCTGCTATATAAACTTTTCGATCTTTTTGAACAAGCGGCAAAATGTGATGCTTGCGAATAAGTTTTTCTTTTACAAGATCGGCCGGGATTTTTGTAGGGTCGAAATCTTTTAAATCAAAATAGGGTACGCGAAACAAATCAATACATTGCTCAGCTAAATCTTTACTATCGATTTTTCCACATTTAGAAATAAGCTCAGCTGTTGAGGCAAATTCATTTTGTTTGTTTTTAACCGTGTCGGCATCAATGCGGCCAAGGGTTATAAATTTTCTCAATAACGGTGAGTTAATATTCATTGCGCACCTGTTTTATTCCTTCAATAGTAAGCAATTTATCAGAAAAAAGAAGGTGATTACATCACCTTTCATTCTTTGTTGTGATTTTACTAACTAAAATACGAGTTTGTGTGAGTTAGGACAGTGTTAATGTGAGTTAGTTTTGTTGTGTAATGCATATTGTAGGTACTTTTTATGAAGATCAACAAGTTCTATATGCACTAGGTCTAAACTTCGGTCATTATTTAAAATATCATCCGCTTTTTGTTGTTTATCGGCGCGTGACATTTGCGAGGCAATAATACTTTTAACTTGCTCACTACTTGTGTTGTCACGTTTTGCCGTACGCGCTATTTGTACTGAGGTTGGTACGTCAATAAGTAGGGTGTGGTCGCAATATTTATCAAGGTTGTTTTCAAACAATAAAGGCGCTACTAAAACAACATAAGGGCTAGTTGCATTGTTTAAATCGGTTAGTATTTTTATCCGTATAAGAGGGTGCAATAACGCATTAAGCCATTCTTTGTCATTGTTGTTAGTAAATATTTTTGCGCGCAATTCTGCTCTATTTAATGTGCCATCAGGCAATAAAATATCTTTGCCAAAGTGGGCTGTAATCGCTTTTAGCCCTTTGCTATTTGGGAGTACTACTTGACGCGCAATTATATCGGCATCAACTATTATAATACCAAGTTCTTCAAACATATTGCTTACGGCTGTTTTACCACAGCCAATACCACCTGTTAAACCTAATACCCAGCTATTTACTTTAGTAATTTGCTCACTCATTTTAATAACCAATTAAATTAAAATAAGCGCCTTGAATTTGGTTACCCCAAAGCATTGCAATCCAGCCCGCTATCGCTAAATAAGGCCCAAAAGGGATAGGGGTAGCTTTGTCTTTACCTTGTATGCTTAATAGTGCAATACCTATAATGGCACCTACTACGCTCGAAAGCAGAATAATAGTAAGTAATGACTGCCAGCCAAGCAAAGCACCAAATACAGCAAGCAGTTTAAAGTCGCCATAACCCATGCCTTCTTTACCGGTTAATAACTTAAATAACCAAAACACGCTCCATAAGCTTAAATAACCGCAAGCAGCACCAATAATGGCATCAGTAGGTGTAATTGTGTAACCCATTACAGAGGCAATAAGTGCAAGCCATACTAGCGGAAGTGTAAGCTGGTCTGGCAGTAACATGTGATCAATATCAATAAAGGTCAGCGCGACTAAAATCCACGTTACAAAAATATATAAAAGGGCTTGCTCGCTCGCACCAAAGCTATAAGCAACAACTAAACTTAATAGGGCAGTAATTAGCTCTACAGCAGGGTAGCGAGCAGAAATAGGGTTACTGCAACTTGCGCATTTACCTTTAAGTATTAACCAACTAATAATAGGAATATTCTGCCAAGGCTTTATGGCTGTTTTACATTTAGGGCAGGTAGAATTGGGTTTTACTAAGTTAAAAGGCTCATTGATATGGGCTTGTTTAGATTTATTGGCTGTAAGTTCATCTTCTAACAGTAGTCTGCATTCGCTTTGCCACTCACGTTGCATCATCAGCGGTAAGCGATAAATAACTACATTTAAAAAGCTACCAACACATAAACTAATTAAGCCAACTGTGGTTAAATAAAACCACAGTTGGCTTTGCATTACTTCTATAATACTTTGCATTTATTTACCCAAAACTAAAATTTTTTAATAATACCAATTAACGGCTCGATGTAAAATCGTAATTAAAAACGCGATATAAAATCGCGACTACGCTGTTTAAGCCACGGCACCGTAGCAGCGGGTTTACCCCGCGACGGTTACCATTATTGCGCGATGTAAAATCGTAATTAAAAACGCGATATAAAATCGCGACTACGTGGTTAATGCCACGGCACCGTAGCAGCGGGTTTACCCCGCGACTGTTACTATTGCTGCGCGATATAAAATCGCGACTACGTGGTTAATGCCACGGCAGCGTAGCAGCGGGTTTATCCCGCGACGGTTACTATTAACTGCGCGATATAAAATCGTAATTAAAAACGCGATATAAAATCGCGCCTCCGCGGTTTATGCCACGGCACCGTAGCAGCGGGTTTATCCCGCGATTGTTACAATTATTGCGCGATGTAAAGCCGTAATTAAAAACGCGATGTAAAATCGCGACTACGTGGTTTACCCCGCGACTGTTACTATTGCTGCGCGATATAAAATCGCGACTACGCGGTTAATGCCACGGTAACGTAGCAGCGGGTTTATCCCGCGACTGTTACTATTACCCCGCGATTGTTACAATTATTGCGCGATGTAAAATCGCGACTACGTGTGTTTTTAAATCGGTGTTTATATTTTTCTCAATGGTATTAAATAACTGAGCCCAATTGGAAAATAGGTAAATACATAGCAACAATCAAGCCACCAACAAGTACACCGAGTACAGCCATAATAAGAGGCTCAAGCAAGCTTGATAGGCCATCTACTGCATCATCAACTTCTTGCTCGTAAATAGTAGCCACTTTTGCGAGCATGCCATCTAGTGAGCCAGACTCTTCACCAATCGCGACCATTTGTATTACCATATCAGGGAATATTTTTGAGTTACGCATTGCCCAGTTCATCTGATTACCAGAGCTAACCTCTGCTTTTATATCTAAAATAGCGTAACGATAAACAGCATTACCTGAAGCGCCGGCAGCAGAATCAAGTGCATCAACAAGCGGCACACCAGCGGCAAAAGTAGTTGAAAGAGTACGTGCATAGCGAGCAACAGCCGCTTTATTTAAAATCATACCAATAACAGGGAGTTTAAGTATAGTTCTGTCGGTAGCATCCCGGAGTTTTAAACTTCGTAGTTTTGCTTCTTTAAATGCGTATCCAAAAGCGAACATTCCAATAAGAATCATCCACCAATACGCTTGCATAAAGTCAGATATACCAATTACAAATAAAGTAAATGCAGGAAGTTCTGCACCAAAACCTGCAAAAATATCTTGGAATTGGGGTACTACAAATATTAATAATATGGAGGTAACAATACCTGCAATAACTAATACCGAAATAGGGTAAAACATTGCTTTTTTAATTTTTGACTTTAATGCTTCAGACTTTTCTTTATAAATAGCGACACGATCAAATATTCTATCAAGCGCACCTGATTGTTCGCCCGATGCTACTAGGTCGCAATATAAATCATCAAAATAGCGAGGGTGTTTTCTAAGCGCTGTAGATAATGGCTGACCCGCTTTTACTTCATCAGCAATAGTCTCCATTAGTTTACCGATGCTCTTATTAGTCGAACCGGTACCAATCATTTCAATTGATTGTATTAGCGGAACGCCCGCCATCAACATAGTTGCTATTTGGCGAGTAACGAGAGCGATATCTTTTGGCGTTATTTTTTGAACACTTTGAATGCCAAATAATGGTTTTGCTTTACGCTTTACTTTTGAAGGTGTTATACCTTGTTTACGAAGTTGAGCTTTTACTAATGCAATACTATTACCTGTAAGCTCGCCTTCAAGTTTTTTTCCTCGTGCACTTACACCGACCCACTGAAAAGTATCGAGGCCTTTATCTTGTTGTTTTTTTGCCATTAAGAGTACCCAGCTGAATTTGGTTTAAAACTTCATTATTACAAGCATAACTTAAACTAATGATTCTTGGTAGAAAAGTTGGGCGCTTTAAAATCGTTGCCCAACGGACCAAAACCTAGGTCCGTAAATATACCCTTTATCAGGATCAATATTATTATAAATACTTATCGCTTTTTGTAAGTAAAGGTACCATGCAAAAATAAATAAGATTGCTATTAAAGCTTTTAAGTATTTATTTATGGTAAGGCTTTGGTTGCTTTTTTTATTAATTCTTCCAAGTAGCAATCCCCACATGATAAATAAGAGTGTTTGCGAAATCGGCATTACATGCACACCAGAAAATAGTGAGTATGTAATTCCTATAGCAAAAGAATAAAAGAGACTTTCGGTAATTATGTCTTTTTTATGTCTTTTTAAATGTGCTACAGCTTTTTTAAATGTTGTAAAAACAACTGTTAAAATACACATAAGGGCGATTAAACCCCACTCATTTAAAATTTCAATTAACGAATTATGAGGATGGCTAAAAGGAGCTGAGCTGCCAAGTGACATTTCAAACACTCCAGGACCATTGCCTATAAATAAATGCTTTAAAGATAGGCTTGAAAGAGTATTAAACCATAAATCAATACGGCCCGAGGTGGATGTGCGTAGTATTTCAGCCCCCCCTTTATTTAATGAGTCCAGAGCATAAAAAGCAATGCAACTTAATATAAAACAGGCTAATCCGATAAAAACTTGTTTTTTTAATGTGGTTCTTAAAGCAAGAGCAAAAATAGAGAAAACTAAAAATGAGAGTAAAGCGCCACGAGCTTGGCCAATGAATATTAATAATAGGTTTAAAAACAAAATAATAAATACAATGCGCTGAATGCTTTTAAACTTTAGGAGTAGTACCAAAAATGGAAGAATAAACACCTGTACTTGGTTAAAAAAGCGAATGTTAATAAAACCGGAGTAGATTATGTAGGGGTTTAAGGGCTGTTGTTCTGATAGCGTAAAAATTATATTAAGTAGGCATATTAAAATGAGGCTTGTATGAGTTATCAGTAATGCATAAATAATAAATAAAATAGATTTTTTATTATTTATAGTACTTACATAACACATAGTTAAAATAAGTAAGCTTATATGAAACGTGTAAAGCAAACTAAAACTTTTCTCCGCACTCATTAATGCAGATAAATAACCACAAAAGATAAAAACTGAAAATAATATTCCACTTTTTTTGTTTAGTACCAGCCTAAACATAGGCTCTTTAATGCCTAAAAAAGAAGTAAGCGCTATAAGGCTCATACTAAGTAACAAAGCTATTTGGGTGATACGTTGGTGGTTATGGTAATCGTAGGAAATTATAGGTATTAAAGGTATTAGCGTACACAGAAAAAACAAGCTGATGAGCGATGGCTTTATTATATTTACTATATTCATGAATGCTGATTCTTACGCATTAAAAAAGCGCCAAATTAGGCGCTTTTAGTAATCAATAAATGATTAAGATTGTGGACAGCTTTTAGGGGCTAAATCTTTGTCAGCGTCAGGAATTCCTGTAGTTGCACATGACCAAACACCAGTTGTCGCGCGCGACCAAGTCACGAATGCTTCGTTTATCTGAGATGGTGCATTTACTATTTCACAAGAAACTTCAGCAGAACCATCTTCTTTTAACTCTGCTGTAATTTTGCAGTTTTTTGTACTTGCGTTTTTTATAGCTTTTAAATCACCAACAACAGTAAAAGTTTCACCATTATTCGCCTTTATTTCTATTTCTGTTTTTGCGCCTGTTATTTCAGCTAAGCCAGCAGTTAATTTAGATGTAGCTTGATAATTTGAGTAAGCAGGTAATGCAATTGCAGCAAGAATACCGATGATTGCTACTACAATCATTAATTCAATTAGGGTGAAACCCTGTTGTTTTTGAGTCATTGTTTTCATGTTTCCTCTCCTAAAGGATAGATTTTTGTAACTTAAATCACTTAAGCGGCAGAAGTGCCTAACTTAATTTAACTGATTTACTTTACAGTTTTACTTAAAATTAATTTTATTACACTTTAGCTTTAGAGTATGAAACACAAAAGCTAGACGTGAATTCATTATGTTTAGTACTAATTATAAAAGTTTACTAAGAGCACTACACATTGCAGCAACAAATAGTATAGGCATAAATTAAGTAGTTTAGTTGCTTTAATTTTTAATTTTATTTTTAAAAATAAAGAACAACTAAAGGCTCTAGTTATTTATGATTAACTTTTAAAAAAAAGCAATGCAACAGTATTAGTCTACCATTTTATTTCAGTAATTAGCACCTACATTTTTTGTAAAAAACCACTTTATTTAACAAAATGTTACAAAGTAAGCCTTTCGGGTTATTTAATGCTTTTTTGCTTAATTTGTCAACTGATTAGAGTTTTTAAAGTTTTAAAGTAGCTTTAAAATTGCTCAAAACGCATCGATAAATCGATTGATTGTAAGTTTTTTGTTAATGCTCCGCTTGATATAAAATCGACACCTGCTTGCGAATAAGTTTTAAGTGTTTCTAGTGTCATATTTCCCGAAACCTCTAATTTTGCACGCTTATTGGTTAAAACTACGGCTTGTTTAATTTGCTCTACGCTAAAGTTGTCGAGCATTATTATGTCGGCACCTGCCTCAATCGCTTGCTTAAGTTCTGGGAGTGATTCTACTTCTACTTCTACAGGTTTGTTTGGATGGTTTTGTTTAGCTTGAGCTACTGCTTTGTTTATTGTGCCGCAAGCCGCTATGTGATTTTCTTTAATTAAAAACGCATCAAACAACCCAATACGATGGTTTGCACCACCACCACATTTTACTGCGTATTTTTGTAATGCGCGCAGACCGGGGATTGTTTTACGTGTATCAAGTAGTTGCGTTGTTGTACCACTTAACTCTTTTACATAATGGGCTGTAGTAGTTGCAGTGCCTGATAAAGTTTGTACAAAGTTAAGTGCAGTACGTTCGGCGGTTAATATTGAACGAGCCGAGCCAGTAGCGGTAAATAATGTGCTGTTTGCTTTAACTGTGTCGCCATCATTTATGAGTACATTAACTTCAACACTTGGGTCTACTTGTTTAAATACTTCAAGGATGATGTCTTTTCCGCAAAAAGTGCAGTCTTCGCGGGTGATTACTTTGGCGCTCGCTTGCTCATTTTTGGGGATCAATTGCGCGGTAATATCGCCTTCTTGCGCAGTTTGATAATTTAGATCTTCGTCAAGTGCAAGAGTAACTAGCTGAGTGATAAGGGTGTGCGAAATAGACATGAAATGCTCATAAGCGTTAATAAATTAAACAAATTTTACTATGTTTATAAAAGAAAGAGAAGCGATTGGCTTTTAAGTAAAAAGTTAAACAAGCGCGAAGTAAATTCGCACCTGCAGGTTAGTTTATATATTGGGGTGGAGTGGGTTTTCATCGGTGTGTGTTTTGAGTTATTTGTAAGTGAGGTTTTATACCTCGCTTCTCACTATCACTCTTACAATCACTATCATTGTTTTAATAAATCCTTTAGCATCAACGTTATGTGTATATTGATATAGTAAACGTATCATGAAAATAGATTTAAACGGTGTTTTAAGTAGGGTAGCGCAGCGGGCTTGCTCGCATTTTGATGAGCGCCCTGATGAGGATGATATTTTTTTATTGGTTATTCATAATATATCGTTGCCAGCAGGGCAGTTTGGTACACCTTTCGTTGATGAGTTATTTATGGGTAGCGTTGATTGTAATGCTCATCCGAGTTTTAGTGACTTAAAGAATTTACGTGTATCGTCTCATTGCTTTATAAAACGCACTGGTGAGGCTATACAATACGTGCCCTTTGAGAAGCGTGCTTGGCATGCTGGGCAATCTGAGTTTGAGGGCGTGCCTGCTTGTAATAACTTTAGTATTGGCATTGAGCTTGAAGGTACCGACACCACACCATATTCTTTAGCGCAGTACAAAACATTAACTACACTTAGTAAATCTATAATGCAGCGCTATCCAAAAATTACCCCTTCGCGTATTGTGGGGCATTGCGATATTGCCCCAGGACGTAAAACTGATCCTGGCAGTAGCTTTAATTGGCCATTGTTTTTTAATATGCTTGAACAACTAAGTTAAGAGAGTTATTCCCATGATTTTAGTTTCTATAATAATTGCATTAATACTAGAGCGCTTAGGGGCTCGGTCTAATTACTGGCAGATAAGTTATTACGCAAATGGTTATTTAAATCGCTCTAATAAATTACTTGGTGATAAGGGCTTATTTAGCTCTGCACCGGGCTTTTTAATTTGGCTACTACTCCCGGTAATAGCTATGGCACTAATTTATTGTTTATCTGATTTTGTTTTGTGGCAGTTGGGCATTAATATCGCAGTGCTTTTAGTGTGCTTTGGTTGTGCTAAGCAGCGTGCTTTATATAAGTCGTATTTAAATGCGTTAACACGAGATGATGGTATTGCGGCATCATTATATGCATTGCAAATAGGACAAAAACGTACTGAAGGCGAAGAAAACGGTGAAACCTTTGGGCAAACATTGGCGTGGGTGAACTTTAGATTTTACTGTGCGGTTATTTTTTGGTTTGTTGTTTTAGGCGCGCCAGGTGCTGTTTTATATGCGTTAGTGCGTACCTTAGCCGATTTAGTACGAGAAGATCATAAAGTAATATTTGCTAAGCGGTTTAAGCTTATACACAAACTTTTATTTTGGCTCGACTGGTTACCTGCACGTATTACCAGCTTTGGTTATTTAGTAATAGGTAACTTTAATAAAGGCACTAGCTGTTGGCTACGTTACGTACTTAACTTTAAATCTCCAAATCGCGAAGTAGTTACGTGTACTGCACTGGCTGCAGAGCAAGTTGAAAAGCGTTATTACGGCTGTACCTACGAAGCCACTTGTATGATTAAGCTGGTTAAGCGTAATGTGCTCTTTTACTTAGTACTTATAGCGCTACTTACATTATTTGGCGGGCTATCGTAGTCGCGATTTTATATCGCGCATTATGTTTGATGTTTAGGTAATTGCTCGGCTAATGGTCGCGGGGTAAACCCGCTGCTACGATATTTGCGTAGTCGCGATTTTACATCGCGCATTGTGGTTTGTGGTTGGGTCATTGGTCGGTTAATATCGCTATAATGTCGCGGGGTAAACCCGCTGCTACGATATTTGCGTAGTCGCGATTTTATATCGCGCATTGTGGTTTGTGGTTGGGAGGTTAGTTGCCAAATGCCGCGGGGTAAATCCGCTGCTACGATATTTGCGTAGTCGCGATTTTACATCGCGCATTGTGTTTTTCGGTTGGGAGATTAGTTGCCAAATATCGCGGGGTAAACCCGCTGCTACGATATTGCGTAGTCGCGATTTTACATCGCGCATTGTGGTTTGTGGTTGGTTGGGTTATTGATCAGTTAATGTTGCCCAATGTCGCTGCTACGATGTCGCAGGGTAAACCCGCTGCTACGATATTTGCGTAGTCGCGATTTTATATCGCGCATGTGTTTGATGCTTGGGAGATTACTCGGTTAATGGTCGCGGGGTAAACCCGCTGCTACGATATTGCGTAGTCGCGATTTTATATCGCGCATGTGTTTTATGTTTAGTTGATTGCTCGGTTAATGGTCGCGGGGTAAACCCGCTGCTACGATATTGTGTAGTCGCGATTTTATATCGCGCATTATGTTTTATATTTAGTTGATTGCTCGCATAAGAGTCGCGGGGTAAACCCGCTGCTACGATATTGCGTAGTCGCGATTTTATATCGCGCATTGTGGTTTACTTTTATCCTGTTGTTAATTTCTTTAATAAATTCAACTAGAGTTAACATTCTATTTTTCTGGTCAGACCATTTGTTTTCATCTCATTAACTTTGTAATTATTTTTGCAAATTGTGCTTTGTTTAATCTTCGTTCAAAATGCGTTACGCTACGTTACCCGTATAAGTAGACTGTAAATTGACAGCTATTAGGGTTTTTGATACCTTATTGAAAATTTTTGGTATGACCAATTTACCTTTTGGGTAAATCATACTGCTTAAAGCCCCGTTTTGTGGGCTCTTGGTATTTATACAACGCGGACGTTGATTCATGTCTTTAAAGATTAAAGCGGCAAAGTTATCTGATGTTATTTTACAGCAACTCGAGAACATGATTCTTGAAGGCTCGTTAGCACCAGGTGAAAAGTTGCCACCAGAGCGTGAACTAGCAAAGCAATTTGAAGTGTCTCGCCCGTCACTGCGTGAGGCAATTCAAAAATTAGAAGCAAAAGGTTTAGTTACGCGTCGCCAAGGTGGCGGCACGTTTGTAAAAAATCAGCTCGAAGAAGGGCTTACTGATCCACTTTTTGATTTGATTAGTAAGCACCCTGAGTCGCAGTTTGATTTACTTGAATTTCGTCATGCATTAGAAGGGATTGCTGCTTACTACGCGGCACTGCGCGGAACCAGCAACGATTTTAGCAAAGTGAAAGAAAGCTTTGATAAAATTGCCCTAGTTAATGATGATTTACAGCAAAAAGCAAAAGCAATTAATGCATTTCACTTTAGCGTGGCAGAAGCTTCGCATAATGTGGTGTTACTGCATTTAGTAAGAGGCATGAAAGCGCTGCTTGAGCAAAATGTATTGCAAAATTTAACTGTTTTATTAAAAAAGTCAGATATTAGCAGTCAGTTAGCCCAGCATAGGCGTTTATTAATGGATGCCGTTATTGACGGTAATCCAGAACAAGCCCGTTTAGCAAGTAATGCGCACTTAGCATTTATAGAAGAAGCACTACTTGAAGCAGGCAAAGAACATTCGCGAATTGAACGTAGTTTAAGACGCACTAAACAAAATTAAGTTAGTACATAACTACTTTGAACACACATTAAGTAGCTGTGATATTAAATTAACAATATTCGTATTTTAAACATAAGGAAACCTCCATATGTCTGAAGTCAATAAAATTGACGTAGACGCGCTAGAAACACAAGAGTGGTTACAAGCTCTTGAATCAGTTGTGCGCGAAGAAGGTGTTGAACGAGCTCAGTTTTTACTTGAGCAAGTATTAGAGCAAGCCCGTTTAGACGGCGTTGATATGCCAACGGGTATTACCACGAACTACGTTAATACTATTCCTGTAGATCAAGAACCTGCTTACCCGGGTGATGTAAATCTTGAGCGTCGTATTCGTTCAATTATACGTTGGAACGCGATTATGATCGTTCTACGTGCATCTAAAAAAGATCTCGACTTAGGCGGCCATATGGCGTCTTACCAATCATCTGCTGCATTTTATGAAGTGTGTTTTAACCACTTTTTTAAAGCACCAAATGATGTAGACGGTGGTGACTTAGTTTATTACCAAGGTCATATTTCTCCTGGTATTTATGCACGTGCATTTGTTGAAGGTCGTTTATCGGCTGCACAACTAGATAACTTCCGCCAAGAAGTTGATGGCGAGGGCTTACCATCGTACCCACACCCTAAGTTAATGCCTGAATTTTGGCAGTTCCCTACGGTATCAATGGGCTTAGGTCCTATTTCGTCTATTTACCAAGCACGCTTTTTAAAATACTTAGATGGTCGTGGCTTAAAAGATACTAAAAACCAACGTGTATACGCGTTTTTAGGTGACGGTGAAATGGATGAGCCAGAATCACGCGGTGCTATTTCTTTTGCTGCACGTGAAAAACTAGATAACCTTTGTTACTTAGTTAACTGTAACTTACAGCGTTTAGACGGCCCAGTTATGGGTAACGGTAAAATTATTCAAGAGCTAGAAGGCTTGTTTAAAGGCGCTGGCTGGAACGTAATTAAACTAGTGTGGGGCAGCGGTTGGGATATTCTTCTAGCTAAAGACACAACGGGTAAATTACTACAGTTAATGAACGAAACTGTTGATGGCGATTACCAAACATATAAAGCTAAAGATGGCGCGTACGTACGCGAAAACTTCTTTGGTCGCTACCCAGAAACAGCAGCACTTGTTGCTGACATGACAGATGACGAAATTTTTGCGCTTAAGCGTGGTGGTCATGAGTCATCAAAATTATTTGCTGCATTTAAAAAAGCAGAAGACACGAAAGGCCGTCCAACTGTAATTCTTGCTAAAACTGTAAAAGGTTACGGCATGGGTGAAGCAGCTGAAGGTAAAAACATTGCGCACCAAGTGAAAAAAATGGACATGTCGCATGTTGCACATTTACGTTCACGCCTTGGTCTTGATGATTTAGTATCTGAAGAGCAGTTAAAAGAATTACCATACTTAGAGCTTGAAGAAGGTTCTCCTGAGTATAAATACCTACATGCTCGTCGTGATGCACTTAAAGGTTATACACCTAAGCGTATTCCACGTTTTAGTGAAAAACTTACGTTGCCAGAAGTAGACGCGTTTAAGCCGCTACTTGAAGAACAAAAACGTGATATTTCTACGACTATGGGTTTTGTTCGTGCACTTAATATCTTATTAAAAGATAAAGGCATTGGTAAAAACATCGTACCAATTATTGCCGATGAAGCGCGTACATTTGGTATGGAAGGTTTATTCCGTCAAATCGGTATTTATAACCCGCATGGCCAAAACTATACGCCACAGGATCGTGATATTGTTTCTTACTATAAAGAAACTGTATCTGGGCAAGTGCTTCAAGAAGGTATTAATGAGTTAGGTGCAATGTCGTCATGGGTTGCTGCTGCAACTTCATACAGCACTAACGATTTACCAATGATCCCATTCTACATTTACTACTCTATGTTTGGTTTCCAACGCGTTGGCGACATGGCATGGATGGCGGGCGATCAACAAGCACGTGGTTTCTTATTAGGTGCTACTGCGGGTCGTACCACGCTAAATGGCGAAGGCTTACAACACGAAGATGGTCACAGTCATATTCTTGCTAATACGGTTCCTAACTGTATTTCATATGACCCAACTTACGCGTTTGAAGTCGCTGTTATTGTACAAGACGGTATTCGTCGTATGTACGGTGATGACCAAGAAAATATTTACTACTACCTAACGCTTATGAACGAAAACTACCATCAGCCAGCTATGCCAGAAGGCGCTGAAGAAGGTATCCGTAAGGGTATTTACAAGCTTGAAAGTTACGAAGGTAAAAAAGCCAACGTACAGCTATTAAGCTCAGGTACTATTATGACTGAAGTGCGTAAAGCCGCTACGATTCTAAGCGAAGAGTATGGCATTGCGTCTGACGTGTTCTCTGTAACGTCTTTCAATGAATTAACGCGTGAAGGTCAAGATGTTGAACGTTTCAATATGCTTAACCCTGAAGGCGAGCAAAAAACAGCATTCATCACAAGCGTATTAAACGACTCTGTGACTGTTGCAGCAACGGATTACATGAAAAACTACGCAGAACAAGCGCGTTCATTCATTCCAAGCAGCAACTACAAAGTGTTAGGTACCGATGGTTACGGTCGTTCTGATAGCCGTGAAAACCTACGTCGTCACTTTGAAGTTAACGCGGGCTACGTTGTTGTTGCTACGTTATCTGAACTTGCTAAACGCGGTGAAGTTGAGAAGTCAGTAGTTGTTGAAGCGCTTAAAAAGTTCAACATCGACACTAACAAACTTAACCCACTGTACGCATAAGAGGTTTGCAATGAGTATTGAAATTAAAGTACCAGACATTGGTGACGATGAAGTAGAAGTAACCGAAATATTAGTAAGCGTTGGCGACAAAGTAGATGTGGACCAATCATTATTAAATGTTGAAGGCGACAAAGCATCAATGGAAATACCGGCTTCGCAAGCGGGTACAGTGAAAGAGATTAAAGTAAACGTTGGCGACACCGTTACAACGGGCTCTTTAGTATTTTTGTTTGAAGGCGAGAGTGAAAGCACTGGTGAAGAAAAAACATCAGCCGCTGCTCCAGCTAAATCTGAAGAGGCAGCACCTGCTGCTTCTACAGGTTCTTCAACTAAAGAAGTAACAGTTCCAGATATTGGCGATGATGAAGTTGAAGTAACAGAAGTTATGGTTGCTGTTGGCGACACCGTTTCAGAAGAGCAATCTATCTTAAACGTTGAAGGCGACAAAGCTGCAATGGAAGTACCTGCGCCATTTTCTGGTACAGTTAAAGAAATTAAAGTAGCCGCTGGCGATACTGTTAAAACTGGCTCATTAGTGTTTGTTTTTGAAGTAGCAGGAAGTGAATCTGCAGCACCGGCTAAAGAGTCGGCTCCTGTAGAAGCGCCAGCAGCTAGTTCAACTGAAAACGCAGCACCAAGTACTAAAGAAGTGAATGTACCTGATATTGGTGGCGATGAAGTTGAAGTAACTGAAATTATGGTTGCAGTTGGCGATACGGTTGAAGAAGATCAATCAATCTTAAACGTTGAAGGCGACAAAGCTGCAATGGAAGTACCAGCTCCATTTGCAGGTACAGTTAAAGAAATTAAAGTAGCCGCTGGCGATAAAGTATCGACAGGCTCATTAATTTTCGTATTTGAAGTTGCAGGCAGCGCGCCAGCAGCGGCATCTGCACCCGCTGAAAAATCAGCACCTGCAGCAGCGGCACCAAAAGCAGAGTCTAAACCGGCTCAAGCAGCACCAGGAAAAGCAAGTAACGAAAGCTTCACAGAAAACAGCGCGTATGCTCATGCATCGCCAGTTGTTCGCCGCTTAGCGCGTGAGTTTGGTATTAACCTAGCTAACGTTAAAGGCACTGGTCGCAAAGCCCGTATAGTTAAAGAAGACGTGCAAAACTATGTTAAAAACTTAGTTAAGCAAGTTGAGTCTGGTCAATTATCAGCAGGTAGTAGCGCTGGTGGCAGCGAGCTTGGTCTTATTCCATGGCCTAAAGTAGATTTTGCTAAGTTTGGTGAAATTGAAGAGCAAAAGCTGTCTCGTATTCAAAAACTGTCGGGTAAAAACTTACACCGTAACTGGGTACAAATTCCACATGTTACACAGTTTGACGAAGCTGATATCACAAGCCTTGAAGTATTCCGTAAAGAGCAAAATGTGCTTAGCGAGAAGAAAAAGCTGGGTGTTAAAATTACGCCACTTGTGTTTGTAATGAAAGCAGCTGCGAAAGCACTTGCTGAATTTCCAAAATTCAACTCGTCGCTTTCTGAAGATGGCGAAAGCTTAATTCTGAAAAAGTACATTAACATTGGTGTTGCAGTTGATACGCCAAACGGTTTAGTTGTACCAGTGTTTAAAGATGTTGATAAAAAAGGCATTATTGAACTATCACGCGAGTTAATGGAAGTGTCTGTTAAAGCACGTGACGGGAAGCTTACATCGTCTGATATGCAAGGTGGTTGTTTTACTATTTCAAGCCTTGGCGGTATTGGCGGTACGGCATTTACGCCGATTGTTAATGCACCAGAAGTGGCTATTTTAGGTGTCTCTAAATCTGAAATGAAACCTAAATGGAATGGCAAAGAATTTGAACCTAAGTTAATGGTTCCGCTGTCTATGTCATACGACCATAGGGTGATTGACGGCGCATTAGCTGCACGCTTTACTGTGACTCTTGCAAGTTACATGAGCGATATTCGCCAATTGGTGATGTAATCGTTAGATAATAAATAGAATCAAATCCCAGCCAGTTGTTTTTAGCTGGGATTTTTACCATTTGCAATGATACAATCTTTGTACGAATTGCATCACTTTGTGCGCTGCTTACTCTTTCTGCCTTGCAGAAACATGGCAGTTAAATTTTAGGGCAGTGTCCCGTTCAAACAATTAAGGTAAAAGCATGAGCAACGAATTAAAAACTCAAGTTGTTATACTAGGCGGTGGTCCTGGTGGTTATTCTGCGGCTTTCCGTGCTGCTGACTTGGGCTTAGAAGTTACATTGGTAGAATCTCGTGAAACATTAGGCGGCGTATGTCTTAATGTTGGTTGTATTCCTTCAAAAGCACTTTTACACGTAGCTAAAGTGATTGATGATGCAGCTGAAATGTCATCTCATGGTGTTACTTTTGGCGCACCAAAGATCGATCTTGACCAAGTTCGTACTTGGAAAGATTCTGTAGTTGGCCAGTTAACTGGTGGACTAGAGGGCATGGCTAAAATGCGTAAAGTGAAAGTTGTATCTGGTTACGGCAAATTCACTGGCAGTAATACTTTAGTAGTTGAAGGCGCAGATGGCGCAACAACTATCACGTTTGATAACGCGATTATTGCAGCAGGTTCTAAACCAGTTAACTTACCTTTTATCCCACAAGATGACCGTGTAATTGATTCAACTGGCGCGCTAGAGCTTAAAGATGTACCAGAAAAACTACTTGTACTTGGTGGTGGTATTATCGGTCTTGAAATGGGTACTGTTTACCGTGCTCTTGGTTCTGCAATTGATGTTGTAGAATTTGCTGACCAATTAGTGCCAGCAGCTGATAAAGACATTATCAAAATTTACCAAAAATACGTAAGCAAAAAATTCAACGTAATGCTTTCAACTAAAGTTGTTGGCGTTGAAGCTAAAAAAGACGGCTTATACGTAACGTTTGAAGGTAAAAACGCACCAGCAGAACCTGTACGTTACGACAAAGTGCTTGTTGCAGTTGGCCGTACTCCAAACGGTAACTTACTTGATGCTGATAAAGCAGGCGTAAACGTTGATGAGCGTGGCTTTATTAATGTTGATAAGCAATTACGTACTAACGTAAGCCATATTTTTGCAATTGGTGACTTAGTTGGCCAACCTATGCTTGCGCATAAAGCGGTTCATGAAGGTCATGTTGCTGCAGAAGTTATTTCTGGTCAGAAGCATTTCTTCGACCCTAAATGTATTCCTTCGATTGCGTACACTGACCCAGAAATCGCTTGGGTAGGTGTTACTGAGAAAGAAGCAAAAGAGCAAGGCTTAAAAATTGAAACTGCGGTATTCCCGTGGGCAGCATCTGGCCGTGCTATTGCATCTGCTCGTACTGAAGGTTCTACAAAACTTATTTTTGATAAAGAAAGTGGTCGTATAATCGGTGGTGCTATGATCGGTATTAACGCGGGCGAAATGCTTGGCGAAATCGGTTTAGGTATTGAAATGGGTGCAGATGGTGAAGACTTAGCGCTTACTATTCATGCTCACCCTACATTGAACGAATCAATCGGCCTTGCAGCTGAAATTTTTGAAGGTTCAATCACTGACTTACCAAACAAAAAAGCAGTTAAAAAGAAGTAATTTAACTTTTTAGCATTTGTTTGAAAACCCAGCTTTGGCTGGGTTTTTTTATGGGTGAAAGAGCAGGTTTTAAATTACAGTGTTTTAATTATGCGTAGGCGCGGCTTTATCCCGCGTTTTTTAAATTCAAAAAACTTGCGCGAGGTATGCTCCGACTACGGGTTGGGAGTTTGCTGTGGTTGGGGTGACGTTTGTTGTAGTCGCGGCTTTATGCCGCGTTTTTAAATTCAAAAAAAATTGCGCGAGGTAAACTCCGCATACGGGTTGGTAGTTTGCTGTGGGTGAGGTTACGTTTGTTGTAGTCGCGGCTTTATGCCGCGCTTGTTAAATTCAAAAACTTGCGCGAGGTAAACTCGCGACTACGGGGGCGCTTGTTAAATTAAAAAACTTGCGCGAGGTAAACTCCGCATACGGGTTGGTAGTTTGTTGTGGTTGAAGTGACGTTTGTTGTAGTCGCGGCTTTATGCCGCGTTTTTTAAATTCAAAAACTTGCGCGAGGTAAACTCGCGACTACGGGGCGCTTGTTAAATTAAACACTTGCGCGAGGTAAACTCCGCATACGGGTTGGTAGTTTGCTGTGGGTGAGGTTAAGTTTGTTGTAGGCGGGGCTTTATGCCGCGCTTTTAAAATTCAAAAAAATTGCGCGAGGTATGCTCCGACTACGGGTTGGGAGTTTGTTGTGGTTGAGGTTACGTTTGTTGTAGGTGGGGCTTTATGCCGCGCTTGTTAAATTCAAAAAATTGCGCGAGGTAAACTCGCGACTACGGTTATACCTAACCTGAGCGCTAGGGTATCCATCTCACAGCCCTTACATATCTATTATCACCAAATATAGCTACAATGCGCGCCTAATTAATTGAAGGTAAATACAGTGAAAAACTCAGTTTTGGCATTACGCGCTCAGCAAATAAGTGAATCTCGCCGTGAATTCAATGCGCGAGGCGGTAAATTAGATCGCTGTGAGCAATGCTTAATAGCCAAACATTACTGTATTTGTAAAGGTGTTGAGCACGCTCAGTGCGATGCTGCTGTATGTTTACTGATGTACCATAATGAAAGTTTTAAGCCTTCTAATACTGGGCGATTAATCGCTGAAATTGTCCCTGATAACTATGCGTTTAGATGGGATAGAACAGACCCAAATCCTGCTTTTTTAGCTTTAATAAACGATCCCCAATATCAACCAATGGTAGTGTTTCCTGCTGAAGACGTAGAAGAGGGCAGAGCAATTACTGAAGTGAATATTGAGGAAGGTAAAAAGTTACTATTTATATTTTTAGATGGTACGTGGCGCGAAGCTAAAAAAATGATTCGTAAAAGCCCTTATCTAGACAATTTACCGGTACTTTCTGTTACTGCTGATAAACTATCTGATTACCGCTTACGTGTTGCGCCTCATGCGCATCAGCTAGGTACTGCTGAAGTAGGTATTATGGTGTTAGCACTTGCGGGTGAAGTGGATGCCTCAACAAAGTTGGAGCAGCACTTTATTAAGTTTCGTGATGCGTATTTATTGGGTAAGCGCAATAAAGGCAGGCCGCTAGAAGATTAGTGTTACGCAGTTAAGCGAAAGCTTGCTGCTCTTTTAAGTGAGTCAGTGCTTTATTTTGAATTGCTCTGAAACCTTCTTCAGATGTTAATTGTAAAACCGTATTATATAATTGGCTTACACTATTGTGAGCCTGAATAAACGAGGTGCAGTCCTCACCAATCATATCCTTAGCCTCTTCGACTCGCTTTAAAAAGTAACAGCTAATATCGGTTTTTCCCTTAAAGTGAGTAGTTGCAATAGCGTTAGATATTCTATTAAGCTGATAACTAAATTCATCAGGTCGAGAACCCTCACCCCATTTACTAATAGAAATATCGCTTTCTAACTGGATAATTACGTTAAGTATGTTTTTAAACTCACTCATTGGCATATTTAAAAAGTTATAACCTTTGGGGCTAAATAAAGCTTTATACGGATTTTTGTTGGGAGTTTGGGCAGTAAAAACACCAATTGGTTTTGCTGTACTTGCGTCTGATACTTTACATAAAAAGGTATTGCTTTGAGATGTTTTAAAATTCATATCCATTGAGTATTTATGATCCTTGCGTTACTTAGTTATCGGCGCAATTAATGAAAAACTTAACGAAATTTAAAATATTAATAAAGTATTTGAAGGTATTAATATTGATTAGCTGGGATGCAGTATTACCCTGAAAAAGTTAGTGGTAGTTGCTTAGAACTTTATTAAACCCAAATTTTAGACAAAGAAAAGCGCGCTCTATCTCTAGGCGCGCTTGCGGAATCTTCTAATTTTCTGCATCCTGCAATTGAACTTAATCAACTCCAATTTTCACTAATCCATGTTTATTACTATATTACTTTTTAGTTCTATGTAATGTAGACCATCCGGGCCTGTATCCTTCAATTCCTAAACATCCTGTAGGGTAAATACTATTACCAAATCCTTAATTACACTTCCTAGTGTATCCCTATTTTAACCAATCCATTGTGTTGCCTTAAAAGGCCTGTCCATTTATTCCTTCAACATCCTGTTGAACAACTTAGCCGTGTTGTTATCCTTTTCGCATCTTCCTGACACTGTCCTTTTTACAACATTGTGTTGTGATACTCATCCTGAGCCTGTCCTAAAATCCGTGTTGTCCTGGTAACCTAATCATTGGTTGGTTGAGTAAGCAGTCCATTTCCTTTTACTCAATAAGCGTCGTTGCTTGGTTGATGCGTAAATTATAGTGTAATAGAGCAACTAAAATAGGGATAAAACTACATTCAATTAGTATTTACGCAATAGTGACGATGGAAAAATTCAATTAATACAGGTGCTTAATTGGTTTTTGTGTGTTTTTTATCTTGATTTTTACTCATTAGCTGTCACATCCGTGAGATATCTCTTACACGGCATTTCCTTTTTGGGCGTTATTTACATATTTACATTTATTTAAAGTGTGCACTTTTTGAATGAGCACGGTAGAATTCGATGATAATAACAATTATTTAGGTGAAATAATGAAGACAGTATTTACACTTGTTTTAGGATTAGCGGTATCGGTACCCGCCTTTGCAAGCGATGTTGTTAACATCTACTCTTTTCGTCAGCCGTTTTTGATTCAGCCAATATTAGAAGATTTTACAAAACAAACGGGAATAAAAACCAATGTTGTTTTTGCTAAAAAAGGGTTAATTGAGCGTGTTAAACGCGAAGGTAAACACAGTAAAGCTGATTTAGTATTAACATCTAACTTTAGTGCGCTTATTCAATTAGAAGATTTAAAATTAACACAAACTATAAAAAGTGACAGTGTAAATAATAACGTGCCTGCAGCTTTTCGCGATGGCGATGGGCAATGGGTTGCGCTTACTAAGCGAGTGCGTAATGTGTATTCATCAAAAGAGCGAGTTGGCGCGTTACCTGAGCTCACTTATGAAGATTTAGCTGACCCTAAATACAAAGGACAAATTTGTACGCGTTCTGGCAAGCATCCCTATAACTTAGGTTTAGTGGCTTCTATGATTGCACATCATGGTGAAGCGCAAACTAAAGAGTGGCTTGAAGGTGTTAAGGTAAATTTAGCACGTAAACCGCAAGGTAACGATCGTGCTCAAGTTAAAGCCGTTAAAGAAGGCTTATGTAACTTAGCATTAGGTAATAGTTACTACCTTGGCAAAATGCTAGAAGATAAAGAACAAAAAAGTTGGGCAGAGGCCGTAAATATTAACTTTCCGAATCAAACAAATCGTGGCTCACACATAAATGTATCGGGTGCGGTTATTACCAAATATGCTAAAAACCCTGAAAATGCATTAAAGCTCATAGAGTATATGACCGACAGCAAAGCACAAAACATGTATGCCTCATTAAATATGGAGTATCCAGTTAAGTCGGGTGTTGAACTATCAAGTTTGGTTGCCTCTTGGGGTAGCTTTAAAGAAGACAGCTTGCCACTTGATGAGATTAGTAAATATCGTCCGTTAGCACTTAAGCTAATTGATGAGGTGAAGTTCGATCTTTAATGACTAATAAATTTAAGCTGTCTAAATGGCAGCTATTTGCGTGGTCGACAGGCTTAATACTATCGGCCCCGTTGTTTTTTCTTCTTTTTGAATCTCTACAAGGTAGCTCTGAGGTGTTTTCTCACCTGTGGGATACCGTGCTTTGGGATTACATAACCAATACCGTGTTGCTTGTTTTAGGTGTTTGTGTGCTTAGCTGCGCCATTGCATTACCTCTTGGCTGGCTAACAGCTTATTGTACTTTCCCCGGTAAAAAACAGTTTGAATGGGCACTTATGCTGCCCCTTGCTATGCCCACCTATATTATTGCCTATGTATACACCGATTTATTAGATTATGCGGGCCCGGTGCAAATAGCGCTGAGGGAATGGTTTAGCTGGGAATCACCTAAAGACTATTGGTTTTTTGATATACGTACATTACCCGGTGCCATCGTTATGATTGCCTTGGTGCTTTATCCGTATTTATTTTTAATCTTTAAAACGGCTCTTCGCGAGCAGTCATTCAAATTAGTACAAGCTAGCCAGTTAATGGGGCTATCTCCTTGGCAAAGCTTTTTTAAAGTAAGCTTAGTGCTCTCTCGTGGGGCAATTGTTGCGGCTCTTGCGCTTATAAGCATGGAAACCATGGCTGACTTTGCAACAGTGAGTTATTTTGCCGTAAGTACATTAACGACTGCCGTATACGATACGTGGTTTGGTTATTACTCACTTACAGCGGCAGCTAAAATATCGGGTGTGATGTTATTACTGTTATTTTTAGCATTAATGGCAGAGCGCTTTAGTCGTCGTAACCAAGCGGTATTTGAGCGCCAATCAAGTGTAAATAGTGAATCTCTCTATGTATTAAAAGGAAAGTCAGCTTGGCTCGCAACGGCATTTTGCAGCTTTATTTTACTCATCGCGTTTGTAATTCCTATTGCAGTACTTATAAATTACGCCATTACCTACTTTGATAAAGCATGGAATGTAGAGTTTTTTAGTTACGCTTGGCAAAGTTTAAAAGTAGCAGGGGTCGTGAGCCTAATAACGATTACGTTGAGTGTTTTTGTGGTTTTTTATCAGCGCGTGGCAAAGCAAACATATCCGCTTATTCCTGGACGTTTAGCAAGCACAGGGTATGCGTTGCCTGGCACAGTACTCGCAATTGCGGTTTTATTACCCCTTACATTATTAGAGAACACCATTAACACAGCGCTCGAGCCGTATAATTTAGATATTGGCTTACTGCTTACAGGTAGCATTCTTACTATTATTGTTGCTTATATAGTTAGGTTTTACGCCATTGCACACGGAGCAATTGAGTCGAGTTTTTTACGTATTAGCCCATCACTTGATATGGCAAGCCAATCAATGGGTAAAAGCCAAGGGCAAACGCTACGTTTAGTGCACCTACCTTTACTGCGAAGAGGATTACTTACTGCTGCGTTATTGGTATTTATTGAGTGTATGAAAGAACTGCCGGCTGCGCTATTGCTCAGACCATTTAATTTTGAAAGCTTAGCTACTCATGTATTTCAGTATGTGAGTGATGAGCAGTTAGAGCTTGCTTCAATATCGGCATTATTTATTGTTATTGTTGGGTTTATTCCTTTGTATTTTATTAATCGTTCTATGGAGCAGCGTAGTTAAATGAGTAGTTTAATTTTACAAGGCGTGAGCTATCACTATAACGGTACACAGGTTATTCACGATTTAGATTTAACAGTGGGTAAAGATGAAATAGTATGCTTACTTGGTGCAAGCGGCTGCGGTAAAACAACCACATTAAAAGCGATTGCAGGTTTAATTGAAGCTAAGCAAGGGTCTATTTTTATAGACGGTAAATTAGTGAGTGATGAGCAATCATTTATCTCACCTGAGCATCGTAACATCGGCATGATGTTTCAAGACTATGCGCTATTTCCGCATTTAACGGTGGCAAATAATATCGCATTTGGGCTTAGTAAAATGAGTAAAGCTCAAAAGCAGCAACGCGTTGATGAAATGCTCAAGCTTGTGCATTTAATTGGCTGTGCCGACAGGTTTCCGCATCAATTATCGGGTGGTCAACAACAGCGCGTAGCTATTGCTCGCGCATTAGCTTATAAGCCTAGTTTATTGTTACTAGATGAACCCTTTTCAAATATCGATACGCAAGTACGCTTTGAATTAATTGCCGATATACGTCGAATTATTAAAGCAACTCAAGTATCTGCTGTGTTTGTTACACATTCAAAAGAAGAGGCGTTTGCATTTTCAGACACGCTCGCCATTATGCATCGCGGTAAAATTGAGCAACAAGGCACGCCTGAGCAGCTTTTTGCAACGCCATGTTCAAAGGAGGTTGCAGAGTTTCTGGGTCAGGGCATATACTTGAGCGCAGAAGTATTAACAGCAACTGAATATAAAACACCATTTGGTTTAGTCGAATCTTATGTTGAGAGTAGTCATAACGTAAGCGTAGGGCTGATATATGTGCGCCCTCATCAAATAGAATTAGTGGCAGATAACCAAAGTGACAAATTTAGTAAGCGAGCTACAATCATAAGTCGTCGCTTTATAGGTTCGGCATATGTTTATTCGGTTGTTATTAATGAGCAAGAAATTGAAGTTGCTGCCCAATATGGCCAGTCATTTGAAAATAATGAACAGGTTATAATAAAAATAAAACCTCACACGGTGAATTTTTTCGAATCGTAATTAATTTGTTATTCGCTGTGTTTTTATCTGTAAAATTAAGGAATAACAATGGCGCAAGCGCAATCAGGGATTTGTGCTGAAGCAAACTTACACGGTTTGCACTTATTTTTTAATGTGTTTGATGGTCAAGATGAATCACTTCGCGCAAAGTTAAAACAAGTAAGCGCCATTGAAGAAGAATTTAGCGATCAATTTTCAGAATCAATGCTCTCTTGTATGGTTGCTATTGGTGCGCAATATTGGCCGCATATTCTCCCAGAGTTCATTCCTAGTGAATTACAGAGCTTTCCTAATATAAACCACAGCGATCACCAAATGAGCGTACAACCGTGCGATTTATTTGTGCAAATTCGCTCTGACCGTGAAGACGTTAACCATTTATTTGCGCTGCAAATTTTAAAACTATTTGCCCCTGATGTTGAGCTGGTGGAGCAAATTCGTAACTTTCGCTTTTTAGATGGTCGTGATTTTAACGGTTTTATTTATGGTGGCGACACCGCGCATGGAAGAAAAAAGCGCGCTACGGCTTTAATTAGTAACCCTGGCAATTTTGAAGATCAGGGGAGTTATATTCATGTTCAGCGTTATAAGCATGACTTAACTATGTGGCAGCATTTATCACTGAGTGAGCAAGAACAAATAATGGGGCGTACCCGCCTTGATAACACACTAATTACCCCCGCGGTCGAAACCAGCCATGCTTCGCGAAGTGAGTTAAAAGACGAAGACGGGCAACCGCTACTATTAAATCAAAGCATGCCTTATGGCGATGTGTATGAGCAGGGAATGTTATTAATTACATGTGCTTGTACGGGTACTGCATTTGAAAAAGTACTTAATAGCCGTTTAGGAGAAGGGGATTGTTACGACCACTGGCTTGATTTTACTCAAGCCGATATGGGTTCTGCTTTTTTTGCACCTTCAGTCGGGTTTTTAAAACAGATTTAGTTTACTAATTTAGTTATTAAACCGTATCAAATAAAATGCGAACACGTTCAAGTGTTACATCTATTTCAGATATTTTAGCTGGGGCGATAAAAATAGTATCGTCGCCTGCAATTGTGCCTAGCACACCATCTGCTTTACCTAATGAATCTAATAAACGCGCAATAAGCTGAGCCGCACCAGGACTGGTACGAATGATGATCATCATTTCGTTGTGCATAATGTCGATTACTAATTGGCGTAACGGGCTTTTAGCCGTAGGTACACCCATTTCAGCAGGTAAGCAGTAAACCATTTCTTGTTTAGCATTACGTGTGCGTACAGCACCAAACTTACTTAACATGCGTGACACTTTACTTTGGCTTATGTTGTCAAAGCCTTGATCTTTTAACGCATCAACTATTTCGCCTTGAGAGCCAAAATTTTCTTCTTTTAAAAGCGATTTAAATGCTTTTACCAGTGCTTCTTGTTTATCTTGTGGTTGCATAGTCTTCATTCGTTTTTGTTATTTATGCCGTAAATTCTACACAATAATGAATAATTATGCAGCAGTTGTTTAGGTAACTTGCCAGTTTGATGCGTTAAATCACAAAAGTTTACGACTATGGTCGAAAATATACTTGAAATAGACAGGATAAATTTGTTTTTAGTCGCTAATTTCATTATCTTAAGAGCCACAAATGTTTCCTACCTCAAATTACGGAGAATTCCAATGAAAGTTGCTGTATTAGGTGCTGCAGGCGGTATCGGCCAAGCGTTGTCTTTATTATTAAAAACAGGCTTACCAGCTGGCTCTGAATTATCACTTTATGATGTTGCACCAGTAGTACCAGGTGTTGCGGTTGACCTTTCTCACATCCCAACAGATGTTAAAGTAGCAGGTTTTGGCGCAGATGAATTAAACAAAGCGCTTGAAGGCTCTGATATCGTTCTTATCCCAGCGGGTATGCCACGTAAACCAGGTATGGATCGTGCTGATTTATTTAATGTAAATGCTGGCATCATCAAAACTTTAGCAGAAGGCATTGTTGCTAGCTGTCCTAAAGCGTTAGTAGGTATTATTACTAACCCAGTAAACGGCACAGTTCCAATTGTTGCTGAAGTATTTAAAAAAGCAGGTACTTACGACGCTAAACGCGTATTCGGTATTACTACGCTTGACGTTATTCGTTCAGAAGCATTTGTTGCTGAGCTTAAAGGCGTAGACGTAGCAACTGTTAAAGTACCAGTAATTGGCGGTCACTCAGGCACAACTATTCTTCCTCTACTTTCTCAAGTTGAAGGTGTTTCTTTCACTGATGAAGAAGTTGCTGCACTTACTCCACGTATCCAAAATGCGGGTACTGAAGTTGTAAATGCTAAAGCCGGTGGCGGTTCAGCTACATTATCAATGGGCGCAGCTGCTGCTCGTTTTTGTATGTCTTTAGTTAAAGGCCTACAGGGTGAAGAAGTTGTAGATTACGCTTACGTTGCTGTTGAAAATGGCGATGCAGAGTACTTTGCACACCCAGTACGTTTAGGTAAAAACGGCGTAGAAGAAATTCTTTCTTACGGCGAACTAAGCGCATTTGAAACAAAAGCAAAAAATGACATGCTTGAAACACTGAAAAAAGACATCAAAGAAGGTGTTGATTTCATGGCGTAATAGCCAAAGTAGAATAACAAAAAAGCCTGCATTTGCAGGCTTTTTTATTGCTCAGAATTAATGTCACACTGTGTAACTAGTTAAAACTAGTGGTCGCGGTCAACCGCAATACGAGCAAGGCTTATGAGTGCTTGCTTGTAGTCAGACTCACCTAAAAAGTCTAAACACGCAATGGCTTTGTCGGCTTCAAGCTCTGCTTTTTGCATTGTAAACTCAAGCGCATTGGTTTGCTTTAGTGCAAATAAAATTTCTTCTAAATGCTCCATACCATTGCTGTGCTCTATTGCGTCACGAATAAGCTGCGTTTGCTGCTCGCTACCATGCTGCATAGCATAAATAAGTGGAAGCGTTGGTTTGCCTTCAGCTAAATCATCACCAATGTTTTTACCCAACTGCTCAGCATCTGCATTGTAATCGAGTACGTCATCCACTAACTGAAACGCAGTCCCTAAATGCATGCCGTACAGGTTTAGTGCATCAAGCGTGGTTTGATCTTGCTCAGTGATAATAGCAGCAAGCCCTGTAGCGGCTTCAAACAACTTAGCCGTTTTAGAGTAAATAACCTGCATATAACTGGCTTCGGTTGTATCTGGGTCGTTGCAGTTCATTAGCTGCAATACTTCGCCTTCAGCAATAATGTTTGTTGCATCGGCAAGTACTTGCATAACCTGCATTTTTCCAAGGCCAACCATAAGCTGAAATGAACGAGTGTAAATAAAGTCACCAACCAATACGCTAGCGGCATTACCAAATTCAGCATTTGCTGTAGGCGTGCCACGTCGTAAGTTTGATTCATCTACAACATCATCATGCAATAGCGTTGCTGTATGAATAAACTCAACAATTGTTGCAAGTGTTATGTGATCTTTACCCTGATAACCGAGCGCTTTGGCTGCTAAAATCGCGAGCATTGGACGAACACGTTTGCCGCCACTGCTAACTATATATAAACCAAGCTGATTAACTAACGCCACATCTGAGCGCATTTGCGCATGTATAAGTTGATTGACGTCATCCATATCGCTTTCGATTAACGCCTGGATAGCTTTTATATCCATTGATCTCCGAGCCAATTTTTATGTGTGAACGGCGCAGATTGTACAACAAAAAATGCACTAGCTCGATATTTTGTGACGATTGATTGAAAAAACACTATTAAAGTACTTAATTTAGCCTGAATTAGCCAAGATAACTGATTAATTGATAATCAATATACAGTTTATGGTGTGCTTAGATATTAAGCTGTGAGGGTCATATTTGAGTGCATTAATTTATTTCGTCCAAGAGTTAAAAAGCGCTTGGCAAAAGGGCTAATTAATATAAAATGGGGTAAATATTGAATTGCTCTCAAAGCAGCTACTTTTTATTCATTTTAATTACAAAATAGGCTTGCTAGTTATTTCGCGTTAGCGTAAACTTCGCGCCCTATCGAAGAATATTTTAGTTGCGCCGATTTGAGGGTGCACAGACGGAGTTAATTATGTACGCGGTTTTCCAAAGTGGTGGTAAACAGCATCGTGTGACTGAAGGTCAAACGATTCGTCTTGAAAAATTAGACGTTGAAACTGGTGCGGCAGTAGAATTTGATTCAGTACTTTTAGTTGCTGATGGTGAGAAAATCGAGATCGGTGTACCGTTCGTAAACGGTGGCAAGATAACAGCTGAGGTTGTTTCACATGGTCGCGGTGAGAAGATTAAGGTTGTTAAATTTAGACGCCGTAAGCATTCTCGTAAGCAAATGGGCCATCGTCAATGGTTCACTGAAGTTAAAATCACTAGCATTAGCGCTTAATTAGAGGTACTTAGAAATGGCACATAAAAAAGCAGCTGGTAGTACTCGTAACGGTCGCGATTCAGAAAGCAAACGCCTAGGTGTTAAGCGTTTTGGTGGCGAATCAGTTCTAGCGGGTAGCATCATTGTTCGTCAGCGTGGAACTCGTTTCCACCCTGGTACTAACGTAGGTATCGGTAAAGACCACACTATCTTCGCAAAAGCAGATGGTAAAGTTCAATTTGAACAGAAAGGTCCTTTAAACCGTAAATACGTAACTATCGTAACTGAGTAATCAGTAAGGTAGTTAAAAACCCCGCCTTTGCGGGGTTTTTTGTTTTGTAGTCAGTCAAAATATATACCCAAGCCTGCATTTGTGTTGGCTTGGGTATATAATAGAGTTATTAAACAAGCCAATCCCTAAAGTGAGTAATCATGAAGTTTGTAGATGAAGTAGAAATTCGCGCAGAAGCTGGAGACGGTGGCAGCGGCATCGTGTCTTTCCGTCGTGAAAAATATGTTCCAGATGGTGGACCAGACGGCGGTGACGGTGGAGACGGTGGTAGTGTTTATCTACAAGCTGATGAAAACTTAAATACCCTAATTGATTATCAGTTTGAGCGCTTTCATAGAGCTGAACGTGGTACTAACGGTCGTAGCCGTAACTGTACAGGCCGAAAAGCCGATGATTTATTTGTTATGGTGCCTGTAGGCACACGCATCATGGATGTTGATACCCAAGAGGGGCTTGGCGACTTAACTCAAGATGGTCAACGAATTTTGGTTGCAAAAGGTGGTTTCCACGGCTTGGGGAATGCACGTTTTAAATCAAGTACTAACCGAGCACCTCGTCAAAAAACATTGGGTACACCCGGTGAAGTACGTAACTTAAAGTTAGAGTTACTATTATTAGCTGATGTAGGCTTACTTGGGTTACCAAACGCAGGTAAATCTACGTTTATCCGCAGTGTATCTGCAGCAAGACCAAAAGTAGCTGATTACCCATTCACGACGCTTATTCCTAATTTAGGGGTAGTTCGTCCTGAAGCAAATAAATCATTTGTTATAGCGGATATCCCAGGTCTAATTGAAGGTGCATCTGATGGTGCGGGCTTAGGCATTCGCTTCTTGAAGCATTTAGAGCGCTGTCGTGTGTTATTACACATCATTGATGTAATGCCGGTAGATGGTTCAAACCCTGTTGATAATGCATTCTCGATTATTAACGAGCTACACCAATACAGCCCTAAATTAGCTGAAAAGCCACGCTGGCTAGTGTTTAATAAAATAGATTTATTACCAGAAGATGAAGCAAAAGCGCTATGTGAAGCGATTGCAGAAGAGCTGGGCGAAACTGAAAATATTTATCACATTTCAGCAATTAATAAACTTAATACTCAACCTTTAATCCACAACATAATGACACTACTTGATAGCATGCCTAAAGAGAAGTTTGTACAAGTTGAAGATGAAGAAGTTGAATTTAAGTGGGATACCTATCATGAAAAAGCCACTAAAGGTAAAGGCAATGATGATGATTGGGACGACTGGGATGAAGATGATTACGACGTAGAAGTTGTCTACGAGCGTTAATTAAATAGAATTTATTAAAAAGGAGCTTATGCTCCTTTTTCTTTGTTTAAGAATAAAGTACTAGGTATTTATTATGATAATTTCAATGATTGCAGCAATGGCAAATAACCGTGTAATTGGCCTAGATAATAAAATGCCATGGCATTTACCTGCGGATCTTCAGCATTTTAAAAAAGTAACTACGGGTAAACCTGTGATCATGGGTCGTAAAACTTTTGAGTCAATAGGCCGTCCTTTACCTGGGCGTCGTAATATTATTATTACTCGAAACAGCGAATATACTGCACAGGGTATTGAAGTGGTAACTACACCAGAGGCCGCACTAGAACTAGTTTGTGCTGCTGAAGAAGTAATGATTATTGGTGGCGGTAATATTTATGAGCAATTTTTACCAAAAGCAGAACGCTTGTATTTAACCTTTATTGATTTAGATATTAAAGGCGATACACAGTTTCCGGATTACAATAAAGTTGCTAATTGGGACGTGAAAGAAGAGCAAGAAAACCTCCCTGATGAAAAAAACAAATCTAGTTATAAATTCGTAACTTTGTATAAAGAACATTAACATTATTGCGTAATTTTTGATAGATTGATATAATATTTGATAGTCTATATAAGAACAAAGTATTATAAAGGGTTTGTCATGTTTAAATTACCAAAGCTAGTTGCACTTACTGCTGTTGTCGCTGTAAGTTCTTTTTCGTATACAGCACCTGCAAATGCTGAAGATCAATTAGCGGTATCTATTTGTGAGTATATTGCTGCAGACGATAAAAACCGATTACGCAGCAAGCTTAAAAGCTCTCGTGTAAAAATTCGTAATATTTATGATGCAGTACAATGTAATGGTAATAACTTATTACGTCATGCTGTTGCTAGCAATGCAGTAGATACAGGTGAGTACATAGTTAAAAACTTATCAAAAAGCGCTCTAACAGATGGTGCTGATATTGCTTGGGCTGAAGGCAACTTTGCCAGCTCACCACTTATTGCAGTAATTAAAGATCGCGCTGGTCTTTAATTATAAAACATTTTATAATTTTACCATCAATATTGTGCGTCCAAAAATTGATAGCCTAGGGTTGTTATAAATAATAATACTAGGCTAACCTATATTTAAGACGGTAAAGAATTCGTCTGTTTCTTAACCTCCCACTTTCATACAAAATCATTAATAAGCTTCATAACTGACCAGCCTGCTTTAAACTGCCGTAAATATTCCTTTCAGAAAACAGCTTCAAATTTGTCTTTTTAAAAGATGTAACCTTATTCAGCTCGTATCTATTTTGAATCTGGTAGTTTATTTACAAACTTAAACACCAAGGATAGATATGAAAGCTGTAATTCCAGTAGCAGGCTTAGGGACGAGAATGCTCCCTATGACAAAAGCTATTCCAAAAGAAATGCTCCCAATAGTCGATAAGCCACTTATTCAATATATTGTCAGCGAATGTGTGTCTGCTGGTATTAAAGATATTGTGCTAGTGACGCATAGCTCTAAAAATGCAATCGAAAACCATTTTGATACAAGTTACGAGCTAGAAGCTACTCTTGAAAAGCGGGTTAAACGTGCTTTATTAGATGAGATTCGCTCTATTTGTCCGCCTGATGTTACCATTATGAGTGTTCGCCAAGGTGAAGCGAAAGGGCTAGGGCATGCTATTTTGTGCGCTAAGCCGATAGTGGGCGACAATGATTTTGTCGTACTCCTGCCAGATGTGATACTTGATGCGTATACAGCGGACCAAAAAACTGAAAACTTAGCTGCGATGATAAAACGCTTTAAAGAAACTCAAGCGAGTCAAATAATGCTTGAGCCGGTAGCTAAAGAAGACGTTAGTAAATATGGTATTGCGGACATAAACGGTGTTGAGTTAATGCCTGGTAAAAGTGCTGCAATTAAAGCGATGGTTGAAAAGCCTGATGCAGATTTAGCTCCTTCAAACCTTGCTGTTGTAGGGCGATATGTACTGAGTAAAAATATTTGGCCTCTACTCGCAAAAACCTCAGTAGGTGCTGGCGGTGAAATACAACTTACAGATTCTATTGACGCGTTAATGGCGCAAGAAACCGTTGAAGCATTTCATATGAGTGGCCGCTCTCACGATTGCGGAGATAAGCTCGGTTATTTAAAAGCAATTGTAGAGTACAGCATGCGGGATAAAAAGTTAGGTAATGACTTTTCTCGCTTTATAAACGATTTAAATTTACCTTAACTGCAGATCAATAAATTTCATGAAAACTATAGAAGCTAAAATAGCTTTCATGAAATGTAGTGAGCTCGGTCTATAAACCTTTACTATACTGCACTGGGTTACGTAGTATGGTTGTTACTTATTCTGTATTAATCTTTTCAAGGAACTACCATGATTGAGCAAGGCCAAGAATTACCAGCAGTTACACTAACGCAATTAACTGACGATGGTATGCAGTCTCTTACAAATAAAGAGTTGTTTGAAGGTAAAAAAGTCGTGTTATTTGCAGTACCAGGTGCATTTACGCCAACGTGTTCAAATGCACATCTACCTGAATTTATTACCCTTGCTGATAAAATTAAAGCAAAGGGCGTTGATGCTATTTACTGTGTATCTGTTAACGATGCATTTGTAATGAAAGCATGGGGCGACTCACAAAACGCACAAGAAATTTCAATGCTTGCTGATGGCGATGGAAGCTTTACTAAATCGTTAGGGCTTGATAAAGATACTGCTGGTTTTGGTGGTGTACGTTCAACGCGTTACGCTATGATTATTGAAAATGCAGTAGTAACTGGTTTATTTGTAGAGCAAGACAAAGAGTTTGTTGTAAGCCGCGCAGAATCAGTACTAGAGAAGCTATAACAGTAATAAAGTGTAGGTTTTAGCTTTAATTAATCAGCTACTTACTATTTAAAAACCGATGTTGGAAACAACATCGGTTTTTTATTTACGGCTCAAATTTTAAATTACGGTTGGTATTGCCCGCTAAGTGTTAAACCAGAGAAAGTGCTATAAGCGTTAACGCTTAAGTGCCATGTTCCTGCTTGTGGGCTTGAGAATGTACATGTTTCAGCGTTACCATTTTTATATGGACGGCAGTCGTAACTTGATGCTGTTGGTTGGCTACCAAATTTAACAAATAAGTCAGCATCGCCAGTCCCACCTGATGTTGTTACGGTAAATGTAGACATACCGGCAGGTACATCTAGGGTGTAATGTTTCCATTGACCAGCATTAGCACTTACATCACTTACGGAGCCACCACCGGCTGCAGGTGGTGTTGTTGTCGTACCGCCACTTGCAGCTGCAACAGCTGCGGCTGCATCAACAATACCCGTACCACAGCTAGTACATGTAGCAGGGAACGAACGGGTTGTTGATTTTAAAATACTTTCTATTTCGTCAGGCGTTGCATCTGGTTTTGCTTGCTTAATAAGTGCCGCAACACCTGCTACGTGAGGCGCAGCCATTGATGTACCTTGCGAATAACCGTAGCTGTCGCTTGAAGGTGTAGACGAACCTGAGTTATAAGTTGATAAAATACCTTCAGAGTCGTTTGCAAAACTTTGTGCGCCACCTGGCGCTGCAACATCAATATTGCTACCGTAGTTTGAGTAATAAGCTCGGCCGCCATTACGGCCAACCGATGCAACGTTTACTACGCCGTTACAGTTGCCAGGGTTATAGTTTGCTGAGTTATCGTTATCGTTACCCGCAGCAATAACAACCACAGTGCCGTTGCCACGTGCAGTGTTAATTGCATTTTGAGTTGTAGAGCTACATGAACCGCTGCCACCTAAACTCATGTTAATTACATCTGCAGGGTTTGAGTTAGCTGGAATGCCTGAAACACTTCCACCAGATGCCCAAATAATACCGTCTGCAATATCAGAGGTTAAACCACCACACTTACCAAGTACGCGAACAGGCACTACTTTTGCGTTATAAGCAACGCCTGCAACGCCTTCGCCGTTATTGGTTACCGCAGCAACTGTACCGGCTACATGCGTACCATGCCAGCTAGAGTTTTGTGCACCGTTAGTGCCACACTCATTTGCTGCAACAGCATCACCAGGATCACGTGCATCGCTATCGCGACCACCGCCGTCATTCGCTACCGAAAGGTTAGAGATCATATCGTAACCCGGTAAAATATTAGCATTTAAATCAGCATGAGGGCGGTAACCTGTATCTAGTACGGCGACAACTACACCGCTACCCGTTGCGGTATCCCATGCGGTCGGTAAGTTTAAACCACCGGCTTGCTCGTAGTAGTGCCATTGGTCATCAAAGCGAGGATCGTTAGGAGTCGAAAAGGGCTTTAACATTTGATCTACTTCAATGTATTCCACATTTCCTGAATCAACCATTTCTTGCATAAATTCTTGCGCTTCTGCTGTACTTAATTTTTTATCAGCACGCATGACGTGGTGGTTATTAAGTGCCATTGCACGAATATATTTTGCTTTTACTTTGCCTTTTTTAGAAGTGAAGCTTTTAACAAAGCTTTGTGCGCGCTTTTTCATGCTAGATGGGCTTGCGTCTGCAGTTGAGAGGCTCGCCATTTCGTTATTATTTTTATATTTAATAATGAACTGAGTTTCGAAACTGCCTTGGCTTTGTAGTTTAGCCGATGTTTCAGCCATTGAACTTGAAACTGATTGAGCCATGCCAGATGTTGCAGCAAAAAGCGTACTAACTGTAATTGCAATTGCGCATCTTTTAAAAGTTTTACTAGTTGTCATAATTATCCCTAGATTTTTATTTATTATTTCGCGATGTAAAATCACGATGCGGGAATGAAAGTAAACGATCTGTTAATCAGGTTAAAATATCAATTTATTATGTACCTCTTTCATTTAGTTATAACCCAGGTTTTTAGCGGTTTACTCGTTGTTTAGTATTTGTCATATAAATTAAAAATAAGTATAAAGGATTGTTTTATTGTGAGGGTAATTATTCCCCACTTATTACTGATGTGTTTTTGTTGTGTTATTACTAATAATTCAAATGCTGCGTTGTTAGCTATTAAACTTTGCTATAATCGAGCAAATTTTTTAATGAGATAAATAAATGACCCAAGTAGATGTAATTGTAATAGGTGCGGGAGCAGCAGGATTAATGTGTGCAGCGCAAGCTGGATACCGTGGCCGAAGCGTTACAGTACTTGATATGGGGAAAAAACCAGGTCGTAAAATTTTAATAAGTGGTGGTGGGCGTTGCAATTTTACAAATGAAAATGCAACCCCGGATAACTACCTATGCACAAACTCTCATTTTGTTAAATCATGCTTAAGTCGTTATACACAGCATGACTTTATTGAGCTGGTGGACAGACATGGCTTGGCGTATCACCATAAAACACTAGGCCAGCTTTTTTGCGATAACAATGCACAAGACATTGTTGATATTTTACTAACCGAATGTGAGTGGGCCGGAGTAAATATAAAGCTACGCAGTGAAGTGATCAGCGTATCAAAAACCGAAACCGGCTATAGCGTTACCACAGAGCAAGAAACCTTAAGCTGTGAGTCGTTAGTTATAGCATCAGGAGGCTTAACCATGCCAAAACTAGGGGCTACACCAATAGGTTATAAAATTGCAGAGCAGTTTGGGTTAAATGTATTACCAACCATGGCAGCACTTGTACCATTTACTTTGCACCAGCACGATAAAGACCGTTTTGAAGGACTTTCGGGAATTAGTATCCCATGTGAAGTTTCAAGCGAAGATGGCTCCGTATTTAAAGAAAATATCCTCTTTACTCACCGAGGGTTATCGGGCCCTGCAATATTACAAATAAGCTCATTTTGGCGAGCAGGGCAGGCTGTTACTATAAACCTATTACCTGAAATAGATTTAAGGCAACAACTTGCTGATTGGCGTGAAACACAAGCTCAAAAGTCGTTAAAAAATAGCCTTGCGACTATTTTACCTAAACGCTTTATAGAAGTACTGCACGAAAGCAAAGCGATACCAGATTGTAATATTAATCAGCTTACACATGCTCAAATAGATGAGTTAGTAAATTATATTCATGCGTGGCAAATTAAACCCAATGGCACAGAAGGTTATAGAACAGCAGAAGTAACATTGGGCGGTGTAGATACCGACGAGTTGAGCTCAAAAACCTTTGAAGCTAAAAAAGCTAAAGGCCTATACTTTATAGGCGAAGTAACCGATGTAACGGGTTGGTTAGGGGGCTACAATTTTCAGTATGCGTGGAGCTGTGGATTTGCTTGTGGGCAGTATGCTTAGGTTGTGTAGAGACAATAAAGTTTGTAACCTTGGGGTGATCGCTTCACCCCTTAACCTTGGTAAAAAATATTATTTAAAATATGATTGAAAGTTAACCACTTGAATTTAATGTATTTTATTCCTTAAAAATAAAGTCATAATTTAAGTCATAAAAGCAATAAAATAGCGATTGAAAAAAAAGCAAATAAGTCATATTTTTATTCTTTTTTTGACCTCATTTCTTTAATGAATTGTTCATGTTTAGCTAATTCTTCAGGTATTCGATCATAACAGGTTATATCCTGACTTTTTTTCTTGTTTTTAACTTTGCAAAATGACAACCATCTATCAAAAATATAAGATTTACGCCAGAGGGTGATTTTATTTTTAGCTTCCCTTCCAATAATTGTGGGAGCTATGGCTTTTACTGTATTACTATAAATGCTATTCGCTGGAAACTTATCGCTCATTTTTTTAACATAGTTTGAGTCATCTGTAGACCTAAAAACAATAAATGAGCCTCGACTCCTAAATTGAAGTTCATTTAGCAGATGTATATCTGGTAAGTTTTCAATTATGGTACAGGAACTATTTTTAGCTCCCATTTTATAGATCTTACTATCATATAAACATAAGGTAATAGTGCTTGATATTGGTAAGAAAACTTGCAATCCACATTTAGACAAACCACTGATATCTATTGAGTGTAAGTTACGAAGATACCAGTTGTAATGAACCACAGGATGATCTGATATCACAAACTCAGTGGCTGTTTCATTAATTAGTATGTGCCACTCTAAATCTAAGAGAAGAGGCACTTTGAGCGCTGCTTCCAGTGTTTGCAGTTGAAGAAAATATTTTGGGTTATCAAAAGAAACTTTTATACCGTCTAGAGCTTCTTTATCAAAACCATTTAATTGACCTAATTGATTTATTAATTCATTAAAATAATTGTCAATATTATCTAGCGAGGAAGAATATGCATTTGGTGTACGGCTTAATTGAACTAAAATAAACCGAAGAAGGTCTACTCGCCCTTCAAAATCCAATTGTCCATCAACTTCCCTTGTAATTATTTTTAAAGCCTGAGCGCCTGGCCCTTCAATATAATCACGCAAAAAATTTTCGATCGTGTTGTCTTTATCATAGAAGTTATTCTCGAATAGTTCAGCTCCAACATTAGATGGCCGTAACTTATTCCTAGTTGAATCGAATATATTAATAGCACCATCGTTATAGCTAAAGTTTTTAAGTAAACACCTGGGTACGAAGTGCTGCTTCCTTGTTATCTTTTTCATTTATATTTTCCCTACAATGTAGCGGCAATTATTAATAACCTCTAGCTATTTAATGCTAACGATCTTAGGTTTTGATTCTCGTAATAATCTAATTCTATCTTCTATATCTAGAAAATTCATCATCGCAGTTAACAGCATTGTTTGCTCTGCATATGCTTCATCTAGCCTTTGATTAGCAACATCTAACTCATGTCGGTATTTATCTTTTAGCCTTTTTTCTTTTGATTTATCTTCTTTAATTCTCTCCAAGTCAGTGCTAACAGAGCGTTTACGAGCCTTACCAGTTTTTTTAGCCTGAGTTTGTTTCTCTGATGAGATTGCATCCAAAACCTCAAGATACAAGTGGTACAGTGATTTTGGCCACCCATTAAGAAAAAAACCGCCAAACTGGCGGTTAAAAGGTCTACACAATACTGTAAAAGTTATAACTACATAGTTACTTTAATAGTTCGAGCACATCAAAGCAGGCACCCATAGTGTGGTAATCAGTTTTACCAATAGGGCTTTTCTCGGTATCCATTTTTTTGTTATCTACGGTTAAAATTCTAAACCAAGCACCGTATTGATGATCAACTAAATGCTGCCATGAATACTGCCAAATTTTGTCGTACCATTGCTGGTATTTTTCATCACCTGTGGTTTCATAAAGGTAGGCTGCACAGCACAGTGTTTCGGCTTGAACCCAAAAGTACTTATCGTCATCGCAAATAGTTTTATCAGGTGCAAAACCGTAGCAAATACCGCCGTGTTTTTTATCCCATGCTACATCTATTGAGTTATCAAATAATGCTTGAGCGCGCTCGATAAGCCATTTTTGTGGTTTATGTTTATTTAAAAACATAAGCAGTTTTGACCACTCTGTTTGATGACCAGGCTGAAAGCCCCACGGACGAAATAAATTTTTAGGATCGTTTTTGTTGTACTCTAAATCGACCTGCCAATTTATATCGTAATGCTCCCAGATTAATCCGCCCATTAAATTAGCTTGGCGGTTAACCATGTTGTCGGCAAGAGTAAGCGCACGGTTTAAAAATATCTCGTCTTTTGTGGCTTCATAGGCGGCAATAAGTGCTTCGCAGGTGTGCATGTTGGCGTTCTGGCCACGGTATGAATCGCACTTTGTGAAGTCGCTGTTGTGCTGATCTTTATATAACCCTGCTTTTGCATCCCAAAAATGTGTTTCCATTGTTTGAAATGTATCGTTGAGGTATTCACGCGCCTCTGTAACGCCCACACGGTATGCCCAGCTGTACGCTAAAATAACAAACGCAAAACCATAACAATGGTTAGTGTTATCAAGCACGGTAGCTTGGCCGTTTTCAACTTTTAATAACCAGTTGTAGCCGCCAGTTTGCTCAACAAGATGATGCTTACGAATAAACTCAATACCCGATTTAACACGGGTAAGGTATTTTTCGTCATTAAAGGTTTGATACGCGCGTGCATAGTTAAATACAAAACGAGTAGAGCTTACTAAATGGCGCGTTTGTTTATCAAACACCTCACCATTATCAGAAAAGTTTTGGTAAAAACCACCGTGTTCGTCGTCAATATTTGGCTCGTAAAACGCTAAGGTGTCGCTAATGTGCTGCGTTAAAAACTCATGGCTTTTAAAGTTATCAGGTGTACTTTTCATAGTTCGCTCCTAAAATCGTGTAGAGACTTTTGGTTAGGTAAGGAGTTAAATGCCCCTTTGTAAGATGCGGCGTGGGCACCGCATAACGAAGCAAATTCAAAAATAGTATTTAGCTTTGAATTATTTTCACAAAGCGTACTAAAGCTCACAGGTGTAAGTGCTTGTAAGCCTAGCTGATATAATAGGCCACCTACAAAGGCATCGCCGGCGGCGGTAGCATCAACCATAGTTACTTTTTTAGGGATAAGCATTTGTTTGCCGTGTTTAGTAAACCAATACATTGGGTTACTTGCATCTGTGACTACAAATAGCTCACAGCCGTTAATCAGTGTTTGGGCAATAAATTCATCACTCGATTGCTCACCCGCAAGGTATTCAAGCTCTTCTTTTGAGGCTTTAATAATTGAGCAGTCTTTTAATAATGGTAAAATATGTTCGCGAGGGTTAGCATCGCTTGGCCATAAATTAAGGCGCAAGTTAATATCAAAGCTCACAATTGAGTTATTTTGTTTTGCAAATTTAACACCGTAAGCGGTGGTGTTTCTGATGTTTTCGTCGGTTAACGTGTTTGAGCAAATATGAAAAATATCGCATTTCTCAAACCATTCGCTACTAAAGTCATTATTACTAAAGTGCAGATCGGCGGTGTTATCACGATAAAACTCAAACGTACGATCGCCGTCGTTATCAAGTGACACAAACGCAAGGGCGGTTTTGGCTTGGTTGGTAAAACGCATAAAGTCGGTTTTTACACCTTGCTCTTTTAATGCGTTATGTAAAAAGTCGCCAAAGCTATCAGTGCTTAGCATTCCTGCAAAGTAGGCATTACCGCCTAGCTTTGCAATAGCTACGCTTACGTTTGCAGGTGCACCGCCTGCAAACTTTGTAAACGCTTCGTGTTCGTTGTTGTTTTGGCTCAATTTATTTGAAAGTAAATCAACCAGTACTTCACCAAAGCATATTGTGTGTTTCATGATGTTGCCTTAGTTGTTAGTCAAGTAGCCAATGTAATGCTATTGCAGCTGTCCACGAGAAATCTTTACCACCACAGCCTGCGCCTGTTTCTGGGTTAAAGTATTCGTAGTAGCCTGACTTAACAACGAGGTTGCGCGTATCATCTTGAATTTTTTCAGCAGTTGTTACAAAACCAGCTTCTTTAAGGCCTGTGGCTATCATCCAGTTAATGTGTAACCAAATAGGGCCGCGCCAGTAGCGTTGTGGCTCGTATTTTTCTTCTTTAGGGTGGGTAGAAGCCACACTAAATTGGCTCGACTCAATAAAATCTTCAGTGGCTGTATTAATTATTTTAGTTTGCTCATCGCTTGTTAAACCTGCATATACAGTTAATAGCGCGGCTGATGTTTTAACTTTCGCTAAGCTGTTAGTTAATACATCACGACAATAAAAATACTGACTTTGCTCACACCATAAAGTGTTTATGGCTTGTTCTGTTTTTTGTAAACGCTGTGCTAAGTAATCAGTGCGGGCATCGTTTAAACCAAGTTGTTCACCCATTTTGAGTAAATCTTTGGTTGCACGGTGCAAAATAGCAATAATACCTAGGTCATTCATTTTGTACGGGCTGGTTTCGTAAATTACTTTACTGTCAAAGTTGTTACGTTTAAAAAAGTCTACAAGGTATAAAAAGCGGTCGTATTCACTTTTATGTGGACGTTGAGAAGAGTCTACATGGCTTGTATCACGGCGCGTATATTCCCAATCCACACATGGCACAGCTTGAAGAGCGTCATCCCATGATGGGCTGTTATCCATGCCCGACTCCCACGGGTGGTATGTCACTACTAAACCAGTACTTTCAGGATCTCGGTCGTTGTACCACCATAAATGATAGTCAACTACTTGTGAAAATAACGCTTTAACTTTTTGTTCTGCAAGTGTTTTGTCTTTCGCACTGGCAAGCATCTCCTTCATTACAGTAGCAACTACTGGCGGCTGTGAAATAGAGGTACTTTTGATTTTTTTATCTGATCCCCATACGTCAGGACCTGGAAAATAAGTATCTGAATCTTTATGAAACAAGATGTGCGGCACCATGCCGTCATCCCATTGGCCTGAAAATAACACATCAATTTCTTGCCATGCGCGGCTTTCGTCAGACTTCATCCAACCTAGCGCTGTAATGGCTGAGTCCCAGTTCCACTGAAACGGGTATAGGCCATGTGTTGGTACTGTATAGCCACCTAAGTCGTTTGCTATAAGTGTTTTAGTAGCAAGGTCTGCAAGCGATGAAGCCGTTGCTGAGTCAATTTTACCGCTGTTTATAGTAGTCATATTGGGTGCTCTTTGTGTGTTATTTTCGATTTTGACAATATTAAAGCACTCATTATGGGTTGTAAATGTTTTTTTTCTGTGCTTAAATCCTGTTCGAAGTAACAAAAAACTAACATGTTCACTTGATTATTTCGGCTTTACTTAGCCACACTCTAAGTAAATACACACAGACAACTAGCACAAATGGAGAATACCCGTGAATAAAACTACGATCGCCTCTATTGTATCTTTATGCCTTGCACAGGGCGCTTATGCAGCAGAAGAAACTGCACCAGATACAGCAAAAAAAGCTAACAACGTTGAGCGTATTATCGTCTCTGGTACCAGTAAAGGGCGTGTTATTTCAGACACTCCACAATCAGTAACATCTATTAGCGAAGACGAGCTGGTAAAGCTTTCTTCAAGTAGCCAAGCAGATGTGCTTCGCTATATTCCGGGTATTAAAGTAGAAGGCGGTGGCGGTGAAGTCGCTACTAACCTTCAAGTAAGAGGCTTACCTTCATCGGGTCAGTTTCAATTTACGCCACTGTCGTATGATGGTTCACCGACACTGAGTGTTTTTGGTTTGAACTCATCGGCGTTTGATGTGTATTACCGTAACGATCTGGGTATTGAACGCGTAGAGTTTGTGCGTGGTGGTGTATCTAATTTATTTGGCCAAGGCTCTGTGGCCGGCATTATTAACTATATTTCTAAAACGGGCAGTGACGATCCGCAAAGTACCGTACAAATGGAGCTTTCTGACCAAGGGCGTACACGCTTCGATTTTGCAACGAGCGGTCCACTTAATGAAGACGGCTTATATTATGCGCTTTCTGGTTTTTACCGCTACGACGAGGGCCCTTTAGATACAGGCCTTGAGACTAAAGGTACTCAGTTACGTGGTAATATTCGTAAAGAATTTGATGATGGCTCTGGCTCATTTACGGTTTACGGACAGTACATTGACGACCAAGCTCAGTTTTATTTACCTATTCCACTTGATGGCGAAAGCCGTGAGCGCTTAATCGGTAACGATGGTCGTGAAGTAGAATCACTGCAAACAGCGCAAGTATCTAACTTAATGTACGATACAGCAAATGGTCGTTATGAATCGCCAATCAGCGATGGTGTAGTCACTAAAGGTGGCTCTGTTTCAGTGGTGTTTGAAAAAGAACTCGCTAACGATTTTGCTATCAACATGCGCAGTAAATACGCTAAATACCAACACGAATTTAATTTATTTTTAGATGGCGACGGTATTATTAATGTACCTGAAAGCCAAGACGACTTTTTAGCTAACCGTGGCTTAGGTGATGCAAGCGGCGCTGAGTTTTCTTATGTTAATTCAGGTATCGCACTTGCAAGCGATGACTTACTATTTGCTAACCGCATTTTAGACCGCGACCGCCCAGCTGAAGATTTTTCTGCAGAATTTAATATCATCAAAAGTATTTATGTAGGTGATTTTAGCCATGATATTACAGTTGGTACATTTTTCTCTCGCAGTGAAGCCGACGACGATAACGTTATTACGACTTACTTAGGTGAATTTAATAATAACCCTCGCTTAATTGACTTAACGTATACCGATGTTAATGGCGACGAGATTCAATACACACAAAATGGCATTAGTGGGCCAGGTATTTCTTATACTAACCAAACCATTAGCGCTACCCGCCGTGCACTTTATATAGCGGATCAAATGGAAAGTGACGATTGGATTTTTGACTTTGGTGTTCGCTACGAAGAAATTGAAGGCAAAATTAGCCGCGAAGGCAGCCAAGTTGTACAAATAAATAATGACCCATCACTCGCATCTAACTTACAAGTAAACACAACCGGTAGTGGTGTAATGACCTACGGTGAAGTAGATACGTCTGAATTTGCTGTATCGGGTGCGGCGTTATATCGCTTAACAGATAACTTAAATGTATATGCCAATGCATCTCGCGGGTTTTTCTTCCCAGAAATTAGAGGTATTCAGTTTAATGACTTAGGCGAGCCTGCCAGCTACGAAGCCGAAATTGTAGAGCAGGGCGAACTAGGTGTTAAGTTTTTTGATAACGACTTTAGCGGCAGTGTTGCGTTATTTAGAACTGACTTAAAAGATAGACGCAGCGTAGACTTTGTAAACGATGGTAACGGTGGCGTATTAGAACTACCAGTTATGCAGTCAACTAAAGCAACCGGTGTTGAGCTTACAGGTCGTTACGATATTACCGATGAGTGGGCTGTTGATGCCAACATGACCTACACCGATCACGAATTTACTGAATTTGATTCAGACCCTTCTATTATTGGTAACGAGTTACGTCGTAAACCAAAAATACTATTCAATACATCTATAAGCTATACCACAGATGACTGGGATGCTTCTATTTATCATAACTTTACAGGTAAAAACTTTGCTAACGATGCAAACTCTGTAGAACTTGATTCATTCCATTTATTTAGATTTGATGCAGGTTATAACTGGCAAGTTGCACCAGAGCAAACAGTCCGCTTAAGCGTTGGGGTATTTAACCTGTTTGATTCTGACGGTGTTACTGAAGGTTCGCCACGTTTAGGCAATAGCCAAACGGCAGATAATCCATACTTTGTAGGTCGCCCGATTCTCCCACGACGCGTTACTTTAAGAGTTAAATACGACTTTTAAATAAATGCTTTATGCCTATTAACTCACTTTTGGGTTAATAGGCTTTTTGCATTGTGATGCATTTTTCAGCTAAGTTAGTTACAGGTTTACCTTTTTGAATACGATTGTTTAGTAAAAAGGTAAAGGCAGGTAGCCGTTTGGTATTTTAATTTTGAAAAGGCGCAGTGTTTTCATATTGTGAATACGCGAATTAATTATGAATATATTAGATTTTTCAATAGTTGCTCTTTATCTTGGTGCCTTATTGGTAATGGGATTTATGCTACGCGAACAAACCAATAAAAATGACTATTTTTTAGGAGGTAAAAGCTTAGGTTGGAAACCTTTGGCTTTGTCGGTAATGGCCACTCAGCTTTCGGCTATTAGTTTTATTTCGGCTCCTGCATTTGTTGGTTTGCGTGAAGGTGGCGGTATGCAGTGGCTCTCGTATGAGCTGGGTGTTCCGCTGGCGATGATTTTAATTTTAGCAACTATTTTACCCAAGCTTTATAAAAGCGGCATTGTTAGTATTTACGATTATTTAGAAATGCGCTTTGGGCGCTCAACCCGTGTACTTATTAGTGTGGTTTTTCAATTTAGTCGTGCGTTTGCCACCGGCATTATGATTTACGCGGTATCACTTATTCTACAAGGCACCATGGGAATAGAAGCATGGCAGGCCATTGTATTAACTGGCGTTATAACTGTTTTATATTCACTGCAAGGTGGGATGAAAGCGGTAGTATATGGTGATGCGATTCAAATGATCATCATTGTACTGGGGACTATTGCTTGTATAGGGTTTGGGCTTTATCACTTAGGTGGCGTTGACTCGTTTATTAGTAATGTTGACTCGAGCCGATTAGAAGCGATTAAGTTTGATTCATTTGGTTTTAGCGGTGATGGCTTTGGCTTTTTACCGATGATTTTTGGTGGTGTGGTACTTTACGCCTCTTACTACGGGTGTGACCAAACGCAAGCGCAACGTGCGCTCAGTGCAAAAGATCCTAAAAACCTACGCTACATGATTTTAGCAAATGGTGTAGTGCGCTTTCCTATTACTATTTTATATTGTGTGTCGGGTTTAATTGTTGGCACACTGGCAATGAGTAACCCTGAATTTTTAGCAAAAATTCCAGCAGATAACCCTGATTGGATGATGCCTATATTTATTCTAGATTACTTACCGCATGGCTTAATTGGTTTATTGGTTGTTGCTATATTGTCGGCAGCGATGTCGTCACTTAGCTCTGCAATTAATTCACTTTCGGCGGTAAGTATTGAAGATTACAGCCGTATTTCTAACAAAGAGCTCGACCAACCATCTTACTTAAAGTTAGCTAAATACTTAGGTTTAGCATGGGGTGCAATTACACTTGTGCTATCACTTTTTGCTGGCGATATTGCACCAACCATTATTGAAGCGATTAACAAGGTAGGTTCGTTATTTTATGGCCCAATACTGGCGGTATTTTTAGTTGCTGTACTAAGTAAACGCAGTGCTGCATTGCATGCCAATATTGGCTTAATTAGCGGTGTATTAATTAACTTGTTGGTGTCGGTATTTGCGCCTGATATTTTCTGGTTTTGGTGGAACTTTATAGGTTTTGTAAGCGCCGCTGTGATTATTTATGTGACGAGTCGTTTAATTCCACGAGAAGTAAACGAAGTAACAAAAGTACAAAATGCCGAGACAGTGTCAAACTCAATTTTAACTGGCAAAGATATCGTTATGCTACTTAGCATGTTTATTGTGATGATATTAATTTGTTTAGCTATTCCTTCAATTTTTTCGTGAGCTGTGACTAATGGATTCTAAAAAATCGTTTTTAATTGATTTATTTACCACTGCGGTAAATGCCTGTAAACCCAGTGCTTGCATGAGTAAGTATTTAGAAAATATAGATGCAAGTAAAGGTTTGTGTGTAGTGGGGGCAGGTAAAGCCGCCGCCGAAATGGCCGCTGAAGTTAATCGCTTTTATGGTGATAAATGTTTTGGCGCAGTGGTAACGCGTTATGGCTACGAAAGTAGCGGCGATACTGGGCGAATTAAAGTGCTTAGTGCAAACCACCCAACACCAGACGATAACAGCTTAGCTGCTGGCAAAGAGTTATTGGAGCTTGTAAGAAATAATCCGGCTGATATTCCTATTTTGTTTATTATTTCGGGGGGCGGTTCGTCGTTGATGTGCCTACCTGTTGATGATGTACCTTTTTCACAAAAGCAAAAGCTTAACCAATTTTTACTGAGAAGTGGTGCAAGCGTTGATGAAATAAATGTAGTCCGTAAGCAGTTGTCACTTGTTAAAGGCGGCAAGTTAGCGCAGGCCGCTAAGTCGGATTACGTTACGTTGATTATTTCAGATGTAGTAGGGGATAAACCAAGTGATATAGCGTCTGGTCCAACTATTAGCGATGGCAGCACAAAAGCCGATGCACTGGCTATTTTACAAAAGTACAATTGGCCGGTAATTACAGAGGTTCAAGCGCATTTATTAAAACCTGAGCAAGAAAGAGCTGCCGATACCATAGGTGAGCACTTTATTGTTGCAAACGCGCAACATGCTATTGATAGCGCTATAAGTGTTGCACAGCATCAAGGTTGGGAAACCCAAGTACTAGGATATGATATTCAAGGCGAGGCTAAAGAAGTTGCAAAGCAACATGCGGCTATCGCACTTGAGCAAAAAGCCCAAGGCAAGCGCGTTATGTTGTTCTCCGGTGGCGAGCTTACCGTCACCGTTGCTGATGTTTATGGCGATGGTGGGCCAAATCAAGAATACTTAATGGCACTGGCTGAGGCACTTAATGGCAAAGCGGGTATTTACGCACTTGCTTGTGATACAGATGGTGTAGATGGTAGTAAAGATGTAGCGGGTGCTTACATAAATAGCACCACGATTACACGCGCTCAAAACGCCGGAGAGAGCCTTCAAGCACAGTTAGAAGGGCATAATAGCCATCAGTTTTTTAAAGCCATTGATGATTTAATTATTACTGGGCCAACTAACACAAATGTGAATGATTTTAGAGTGATAGTGATTGAATAGGCGCAGTTTATCTACTTGTTCTTTATAATGGTTTCACGTAATCTTTTGCTCCAATTTTGTTAGGGTTAATACCTATGTTTTCGTTAAACAACAGTAACTTATTACGCTCTGGTTTTGAGCTTGGAAAAGGCGAAAAGCTATTTCAAGATATTGAGCGCGATATTATAAAAGTGGTGTTTTGGGAAAAGTGCGTAACTCAAAGTCATATTGTGAGCGCAACTCGTATTCCACAACAAACTGTGTCGCGTTTACTTAAGTCGTTAACCCAGCACGGCGTAATAGTGCAAAGCGATACGCTAATTCCAAATAAAAAAGGTAAGCCAGGGTTTGGCATTGCCCTTAACCCCGATTACGGATTTACCTTTGGCTTAGCTATTTTGCTTGATGCTATTTCGATTGCCGTAATGGATTTTACGGGAAAGGTGGTTTACACCCATATGCAGCTAATGTCGGATATGAGCATTAATAATGTGCTTAAATGTGCACAAAAGCTAGTGGAAGATATAAGCGCTGAGCGGGACATCCCAAGTGAAAAAGTGCTGGGAATGGGCGTGGGTATCTCTGGCTTTTTTAGCTCAATGGATGGGAAAATGAATACCCATCATATGCTAGAAGAGTGGTCGCAAGTTGATATTATCGATATTGTGTCGCAGCATTTTCAGCTTCCTACGTGGGTTGTTAACGATGCAACAGGCGCAGCTGCAGGCGAGGGCGTTGCTGGTATTGGTCGTGAGTACAAAAACTTTGTTTATATGTTTGTATCGGCCGCATTTGGTGGCGGTATTGTAAATAATGGCGATGTACTGCGTGGTACTTATGGAAACGCAGGTGAGCTTGGCGACATGCTACCGCCTAAATTGTATGCGCACCCTAATCTTGAATTACTAAAACGTATTTTGAAAAAAAATGGCGTAGCCGTTACTTCTATTTACGATCTGCACGACAACTTTGACCCCGATTGGCCAGGCGTTGAAGAGTGGCTGTTTAAAGTTCAAGACTCATTTGATTTAGTGGCAACTTGTTGCTCTGCATTATTAGATGCTGAAGCGATTATTATTGGTGGTCATATTCCAAAAGAGTTGGCTGAAAAAGTTATTGCACGTACTGAGGTTTATGCACAATTTAGACGTGGCGCTAAGCGGCCAATGCCTAAGTTGGTGGTATCTAATATTGATAATTTTCCGGTATCAATTGGCGCAGCTACTTTGCCATTTAGAGAGCTGTGTTTGTAGTTTAAGAGGAATTTAAAAACAAAAAAGCCGATATTGTTTATGCAATATCGGCTTTTTAGTGTGGGTTATTTACTCTTCAACGAATGCCTCACCTTGTGTCATCCACTTAGCAGCTGGTTTGCCTTTTAAGTAATGATCAAAGTACTGCATCATACGTACTGAAAAATCGACCTGATTAGGAAACTTTTTCAAGTGGTGTGGTTCACCTTCGTATTGTAAAAATGTAGCGTCTTTTCCTGCACGGCGTAGCGCTAAATAATACTGCACGCTTTCATGCCAAGGCACTGCATCATCTTTGTCGCCAGACATGATTAAAATAGGCGTATTAACTTTGTCTGCAAAAAATACCGGTGAGTTTTCTATATAAAGCTCTGGTGCTTCAAATAAGTTTTTACCAATACGGCTTTGCCCTGTTTCGTATTGAAATTGACGTGCAAGACCTGACTTAAGGCGAATGCCACTATACGCGCTGGTCATGTTAGATACTGGCGCACCCGATACAACCGCTTTAAACATATCTGTTTGGGTTATCATAAACGCACTTTGATAACCTGCCCAAGAGTGGCCCTGCAAACCAATTTTATTTTTATCAGCTATGCCTAAATCTATTAATTTTTGGGTGGCGTTTATCATGGTTTGCGTTGACGATTTACCCGGATGGCCTATTTCAAAACGAATATCAGGTAAAAATACCGCATAACCGTTTGAGGTAAACATAGGGAAGTTAGGGCGATGGTTTAATTCCATTTTTGGAAAATCAAACATACGCTGGCTCATGTAACGGTAAAAATACACAACCACAGGCACTTTATCGCCTTTTTTATAGCCCGCTGGTTTTATTAATACGCCTTGTAGGTCTTCGCCATCATACCCTTTATAGCTAATTAGCTCTGGTTTTTCGCCCCATGCAAAACTACTAATTTGTGGATTTAGCGTGGTCACTTGTTTTGGTGCGCTAAAGCTAAAATCTGTTTGGTAGTAATCAGGAAATTGACTATAAGTTTGCTCGGTAAATATGTATTTATCAGCAGTTTTTGCTTTTTTAACTACATCAAAGCGTTTATTACCGCTAAGCACGTTAGTGATTGTGTTAGTGGCTAAGTCGAGCTTTGCAACTTCGCTTTGTTTAGTTTGTAAATTAATAGCAGAGACAAGTAATGTATCGCCTTTTTTAAAGCCCACTTGGGTTTTATCAAGCTTAATAACACGGTACTGCGTATTGCTTTGCTTACCATTCGTTAGGCGTTTAGCTTGCTGCGTTTTTACATCAAACGCCCAAATATCGTATTTACTATAAGCAAGCACTTGGCTGCTATCAGTCATCCAACCAGCAAAACCATAACCAGGTTGGGTAGATGGGTAGTCGTGTTTGTCATCAGCAAAGGTTGCCTGAATAGCTTTTGTAAGCGGTGTTACTTTATTGTTTTTTAAATCTTTTAGCTGTATTTGGCTATCGTTAAAATAAGCCGCAAACTCACCACTTGGTGCAAGGCTTGGTCTAAACGGGTAGTTGCTAATAATGGGTGTTTGCTTACCTGTATTTATATTTACTGTAAAGTAATCAGCAAAAAAACCGCCGTACATTATTTTTTCTAGGTAGGGGATGCTAGATGAGCCAAGTAAAGACACATCTCGCTCCGGGTTTAGTGCAACCTCAGGCATATTAGTGGTACTTAGCTGTACCACTTTTTGCGAGTTAACGTGATACACCGCGCTGTAATGGCGATTTTTATTAACTTCGTTCCATTGTTGTTCTTCACGCGGTTTTATTTGCGCATCGTTGTTGTGCCATACATCTAAACCTTTATGCTCACGTATGGTATCAAAGTCGTACAGTGAGGCTTCGTCGGTATATTCTTTGGCTTTTACTTTAGCTGCTAATTTTGGATGGTTTTCAAAATATAAGCGCTCGCCATTTTCTGACCACTTAAGAGAGGCTGTTTTACCTAAAACCCATGTTTTATCTGGTGATGCTATTGTTGAAAGTTTATCGTTTTTATATAGCTGTAAACTGTAGCTACGGCGACGCGTGTCATCATTTACATAATTACCCAATGTAAACGCTGCAATGTTGTCAGTTGGGTGCCACGCTATTTTATTTGCGATTACGCCCGGTTCGTCAATTAATACGCTGCTATTAAAGTCACCTAGCTCAATTAACGCTATTTGGTTGTTATTACCGTCGCTGTAACTTTGGCTCACTAATAGTTGGCTGTTAGCTGAGTTAATAGCGTAGCTAAATACGTTTTCTATTGTATGGGTGCGTTTATCAGATAAATTTACGATAACAAGCGCATAGCTGTTATCTTTTTTATCGGGCGTGATAGCGTTATCTTCTTCGTTTTTAGTGCTATCGGTTTTATCTTCTACTTTTGCGTCATCGTCTTTTTTATTTAAACGATAAGCAAGCCACATACCGTCATCAGATAACGTGTAATCTTTTATATCAGCAAAGCTTTGTTGTTCACCTGATTGTGTATTTACGAGTACCAAGTTATTTTTAAGGGTGTCTTTTTTTTTGGTTGTTTCTTTTTCAAGTAAGGTAGGTACTTGTGTAAAAGCGACCCAGTTTGCCGCTTTATTAATATGAGGCTTAGTGCCGCGCTCTACTTCTGCAATGAGTGTATTGCTTTGTAGTGAGTAAACTTGGCCTGTTGCATTACCACGATACGGCGTTGCACTAAAAGTGAGTACTTGACCATTGTCAGACAGTTGCGTGCTTTTAGCTGATTTAAAACCAAATACATCTTTAAATTGTAGCGATTCTTTAGCGTGTATGGCGGCGCTAGTTAAGCTAGCAATGAGTGCTGTGCTTAATAGGGTGAGTTTTGTTTTCATTATTGATTCTCATATTATGACATTGTTTCATTGTAACGAGTTTGGTTCATAATTCGAGCGGATCAGTTAAATGGCAGCTACATACGACAAAACGACCCGTAGGTCGTTTTTTAGTATTTAATTTAGTATTTAATTTAGTGTTTAATTTATTAATTTAGCAGTAATTACAGCCAAATTTTTTGTAGCTCAAGCCATTGTTTTTCAAATTGAACACTTGGTTTTGCTTTAAAGTCGCTGCGTACAAACTGATTCATTTTGCCTTCAACGTAGGCAAGTAAAAAGTTTGCAAGAGTAAGCTCATCACTTTGGAAGTTTTTACCTTCACGTAATTTACGCTCACGAAGTACTTGTTTAAACTGAGTTTCTAGTTTTTCAAACAGACTTTGTACACGCTCGCGTAAACGTTCCTGCTCACCTTGTAATGCGTCGCCGGTTAAAATACGGGTAATGCCTGGGTTTTTTTCAGCAAAGGTTAGAAGTAATAATAAAATGTTGTAAATGCGCGTTTGACTTTCTTTTTCGTTTTCAATAATAATATTTATACGCGATAAAAGAGTGTCTTCAATAAACTCAATTAAGCCCTCAAACATACGTGCTTTGCTAGGGAAATGACGGTACAGCGCGGCTTCAGATACGCCTACTTCAGCAGCTAGTTTTGCTGTAGTGATGCGTTGACCTAAATTAGTTTCTAACATTTGTGCGAGTGCTTGCAGTATTTGCTCTTTGCGATTACTTCTTTTTGTCGCAGGCATGAACATTCCTTTTTATTAGTTATTCTTAGTGGCGCAGTTAAGAACCCTAGTCATTTTTTGTTCAAATGAATGGCGTATGTTAATGTTTTATTCAGTTTGTTTCCAGCCTTTTTATAGATGTTTAGCCAGCTGTTCGATCACCTTGAGTGCTATTTCTGTTTTACTTGTTGCTGGTAATTCTAGTTGTTCATTATGCCAGTACAGTGTTAAAGCATTATGATCTGAATTAAACCCTAAGCCACTTTTTGATACGTCATTAGCGCAAATCATATCTAGATTTTTATTTTGTAGTTTACCTTTAGCATAGCTTTCTACATTTTGAGTTTCGGCGGCAAACCCAACCGTATAAGGACGGTTTTGTTTAAGATTGGCAATAGCTGCAATTACGTCAGGGTTTTTAGTTAAAGTAAGGGTGAGTTCGTCGCCTTGTTTTTTCATTTTTTGAGTCGCAATGTTTGCAGCTCGATAATCTGCTACAGCGGCGCAGCCTATAAATGCATCTGATTGTGGTGCATAAATTAATGATTCATTTAGTAACTGCTCAGCGCTTTCTATATTAATAAGGTTTACGCCAGTAGAGGCTTTAATGTTTACTGGACCCGAAATTAAATTAACCGTAGCACCGAGTTGCAAAGCAGCCTCTGCCAGTGCATAACCCATTTTTCCAGAGCTGTGATTTGATATAAAACGTACCGGGTCGAGAGGCTCACGCGTTGGGCCTGCCGTTATTGTGATTGTTTTTCCTGCAAGTAATTGCGGTTGCTCTTTTGCTGTACATAGGGCAACAAGCTCATGTGGTTCTAGCATGCGTCCAGCGCCTACATCGCCACACGCTTGCTCACCTTTCCCTGGGCCCCAAATTAGTACGTTACGTGCTTTTAATGTGGCCAAATTAGCTTGTGTAGCTGCGTGTGCATACATTTGCTGGTTCATTGCTGGTGCAACGGCCACTTTTGCAGGCGTTGCGAGCAGTAACGTTGTTAGTAGGTCGTCAGCAATGCCGGCTGCCATTTTAGCAATAATATTACACGTCGCTGGAGCAACTAAAATTAAGTCAGCCCATTTTGCAAATTCAATATGGCCCATTGAAGCTTCAGCAGAAGGGTCAAGTAACGAGTCAGAGACTGTTTCGCCACTAACGGCTTGCATAGTTAAAGGGGTAATAAAGTGCTTAGCTGATTCAGTCATAACTACTTTTACTTCACAACCAGAGTCTTTTAATCGCCTAACGAGCTCTGCACATTTATAAGCTGCAATGCCGCCGGTAATGCCTAGTACAATTTTTTTGTTTGTTAAGTTAGTCATGGTTGTTCATCAGTCTTATTAAATATTGCGCTTAAAATAACAAATCTTTACCCGTACCGCGAAGTTTTTTAATTCGAAATAACAGGCTAAATTTCAAATTTGCATTACATTTATAAGACACTTTCGCCTCTCAAGGATGAATAATGCAACTTACTTCACTACCAAACTCACTTCGACCTCGTGAAAAATTGATCGCAAAAGGGGCTAAAGCACTCAGTGACGCAGAGCTTCTTGCTATATTTTTACGAACAGGGTTGCCAGGAATGAATGTAATTGAGTTGGCTCAGCATTTATTAAACGAGAATAAAACACTGCATAATTTGTTTAATGCCAGCATTGAGGAGTTTTGCTCTCAAAAGGGGTTAGGGACCGCTAAGTATGTTCAGCTACAAGCTGTGTTAGAGCTAAGCCAACGTTATATGCAGGAGCGTTGCCAGCGAGACGCCGTGTTTAATTCGCCAAACTCAGTTTACGATTACCTAACAATTCAAATGCGAGGCTTGCAACAAGAAGTATTTATGGTGTTATACCTAGATAGCCAAAATAGATTAGTAAAAGATGAAATACTTTTTTATGGCACTATTAATTCTGCCAGTGTGTATCCGCGTGAAGTGGTAAAAGCAGCTCTTAAAAATAACGCAGCCGCTGTTATTTTTGCACATAATCACCCAAGTGGTATTGCAGAACCGAGCCAAGCAGACAAACTTATTACTAATAAATTGCAGCAAGCACTGCAATTGGTCGACATAAGTGTGCTCGATCACATCATTGTGGGCGGAGAAACGTGTGTTTCGTTTGCCGAGCGAGGCCTGATTTAGCTTTGTTAGATACAGAAGTGTGTTAAAAATGAGCTGTTTAACGTGTTTTGGCAAATTAGTTTAATTTAAATGCAGTTTTTACTTTCCCTAAGGGCATTCGATCTTTATAATTAGCCGCTATCAAATTTACATATATGAGCTGATTGGATAGATCAGTGTTTGATCTTTGCCTGTAAAAGCTGTATAAAGAGCGCCCTTCGATTTATCTCTAGGGCGGAAATACACGGCCTTAGATTAAATTAAGCTCGAGCGAAGTTATTGGAGATATATAGACATGTCTAAAGTATGTCAAGTTACAGGTAAGCGTCCTGCGGTTGGTAATCACCGTTCACACGCGAGAAACGCGACTAGACGTCGTTTCCTACCTAACCTACAAACACACCGTTTTTGGGTTGAAAGTGAAAAACGTTTTGTAACATTACGCACTACTACTAAAGGTATGCGTATTATCGATAAAAAAGGCATCGACACGGTTCTTACAGAAATCCGTGCTCGCGGCGTTAAAGTTTAAGGATCTGAATCATGCGCGATAAAATCCGTTTAGTTTCAACTGCCGGTACTGGTTTTTTCTACACTACTGACAAAAACAAACGTAACATGCCTGAGAAGATGGAAATCAAAAAGTTTGATCCAAAGATTCGTAAACATGTTCTTTTTAAAGAAGCTAAAATTAAGTAATTTTAGTTCTTTTAGAATTTAAAAACCCAGCTTAGGCTGGGTTTTTTGTTTTTAAAAATATGATTAGGGCATGTTAATCTTTGTGGATTGAAATTTGTTCAATCTAGGGACGATTTAATCGCGGCGCGAGGTTTGTAACCTAGTGGGCTAAGTAAAAACCGAGCAACAAGGAGTTAATCGTCCCTAGAAAGAACCCAAAGGGCAGCGCATGTTTGGCATTTATGCTGCGTTATCGCCTATTTATGGGGAATAACCACACTACATAGGCTCTGCCTTGCCTTAATACCAAACATGCTGCTGCAAATTCAACCACCAAAGAACAACACGCCCTAACAAATTGATATAAAAAAACCTCGTTGGCATAACCAACAAGGCTTTTAAATCAATAAATGAAAACACAATTAGATTTTTGTGAATGCATCTTGTAGTGGTGGTACTACTTGCTTTTTACGGCTCAGTACACCCTCTAACCATACTTTATCATTTTCTGGTTTTACACCGTAAGCCTGCTCAACTAAGTTTGCATCGTCAGATACAATTAGCATTTCTGAGCCTTCTTTCATTATATCGGTAAGCAGTAAAAATACCGAGTGGCGGTTGCCCTCAACTTTTAGCTTAGCAATATCGGCTGCAAGGTCCGCTTTAATATCGTCAAAAACAGCAAGGTCGATTACTTCTAGTTGGCCAATGCCTACCAGGTTACCGTTCATGTTGAAGTCTTTAAAGTCACGCATTACTAAATCACGTGCTGGTGTGTCTTCTACCGCAGATTTAACGCGGAACATATCCATACCCAATTCTTTAAAGTCCTCGATACCTGCAATTTCAGCTAGCGCTTCAACACATTTAATATCGGCAGTGGTACATGTTGGTGATTTAAATATGACAGTGTCGCTTAAAATTGCACACATCATAATACCCGCGATGTCTTTAGGGATTTCTACGCTGTAGAAGTCGTACATCATTTTAATAATAGTGTTTGAACAACCAACAGGACGAATCCAGCATTCAAGCGGAGTAGATGATGTTAAGTCACCTAATTTGTGGTGATCTACCACGCCAACAACGCGAGCTTGGTCGATATCATCGGGTGCTTGTGTTTTTTCTGTGTGATCTACAATATACACATCTTCACCTGCGTAGCTTAATTTAAGCTCTGGTGCTTCGAAGCCAAATTTATCAAGGATAAATTGAGTTTCAGGTGAAATTTCACCAAGACGAGTTGGAATTGCAGGCTCATCGATTTGGTTTTTTAAATAAGCCAGTGCAATTGCACCACAAATAGAATCTGAATCTGGGATTTTATGGCCCACTACATACATAGACATTGATGGAACTCCTTTAAATTTGCCGATATTCTAACAAAGTCTGCGGCCTTTAACATATAGACAGCGCAATTAAGTTTTAGTTACACTTTAAAATCTTGAATTTACTAGGTGTATTAATATGCGACTGGGCCGTAAAGGTTGGAACAACGTTATAATATTTTCGATGTTGATTATGATCTTCTTCTTAAATGGCTGGCATAAGCAACTTTTGGGAGGGGAGGATAAACCAACATTACAAGCTGTACTCCCCCAGCAAAGTTTTGTACTGACACTGCAATTTGTTGATCAAAAAATTGAGCGAATAGGAACAAGCTGGCGTACAACCCCACTACAAAAAGACATACCGCTTTTGTGGCAAGCATCTGAGCAGCAACTTAGTGATTTAATTAATCAGTGGCAAAGCGCGCAGTTAATGGGCGTTAACGAATCTGTTGTTTTTAATCCTAATGAGCCTTTATATGTTGCTACATTTGAGTTGGCTGGCGAGAGTTTACCTTGGGTTTATTTGCTTTATAAAGGCGATGGGCAATATTACTTACTCGAAAAGAGTAGCCAACGAATACTCGCACTCGATTTAAAAACTGCACAGCAGTTATTTCCTAGTTTTGATTTTTCATAAAGTGAGTCTAATTAATGCCTGAATTACCCGAGGTAGAAGTGAGCCGAATGGGCATCACTCCCCACGTACAAAACCAAGTAGTTACTAAGGTAAATATTTACAATGCCAGTATGCGCTGGCCAGTGCCTGATGACGTGTATCAGCTTGAAGGGCTAGTTGTTACTAGTATTGAGCGACGAGCTAAATACTTACTTTTACACTGTGAGCTTGGAAGCACTATTTTACATTTGGGTATGTCAGGTAATTTACGTGTTGTAGATAAAAGTGAGCCGCTTAAAAAGCATGACCATGTAGAGTTTATTTTTGGCAACGGTAAAGCACTGCGCTTAAACGATCCTCGTCGCTTTGGTTGTTGCTTATGGCAAGAGCCAGGTGAAGTGCATAAGCTACTCTCTAAGCTTGGCCCTGAACCGCTTACTGATGATTTTTTTGCTAAACGCGTGTACGAACAGTCGCGCAATAAAAAAGTACCCGTAAAGCAATTTATTATGGATAACGCAGTGGTGGTTGGTGTTGGTAATATTTACGCGAATGAATCGTTATTTAAAGCGGGTATACATCCAAAGCGAGAAGCGGGAAAAGTATCGCTCAAACGTTATCAAGCACTTATCCCTATTATAAAAGACACGCTTGCTGCGGCTATTATGCAAGGTGGTACAACGCTTAAAGACTTTGCACAAAGTGATGGTAAGCCAGGGTATTTTGCTCAAGAGTTATTAGTATATGGGCGTAAAGGCAAGCCATGTATGACGTGCGAAAACGAATTGGAAGAAATTAGATTGGGGCAGCGCAGTACTATTTTTTGCTCAAATTGCCAAAAGTAGTTATCTAGTTATCTAGTTATTTGAATATTTAGTTATGTAAATTTTTTCGATTCTAAATTTAATGATATTTAAGGGCCAGCTTTAAAAGCTGGCCCTTTATTTTAAAGCTCGAACGGTGCTACACCGACCGCTTTCATTTTATATCCTACCTGCGCTATTTCGCCCGACCATGTTTGTGTACTTATGACTCCAGTTACAACAATTGCGTCGTATAGGCTATCTATTGGTACTCCACCTTTAATTGTTACATGGACTATTTGATTTGGCGGTGGTGGTGGTACGTGTATACAGGCGCCAAAATAAGGGACGAGTAAAAACTCAGTAATGACTTCGCTATCGCCCTCAAGTGGTACAACAAAGCCGGGTAAGCTTACCGATTGCCCATCAAGTGCTTTTACTACTGGTGCATCTAAATCGGGTTGCACCCAGTTTTGATCACTACCTTCGTGATTAGCTTGTGCTTGAGTGTCTATTTGCACGTGGTTTTTAGGGATTAAGTCTTCCCAAAAAATTTCTTTTGGTGGATTGGCACTGCTTATAAAGCTTATAAATAATAAGCTAATACACAAGCTGTAATTAACTGCTGTTTTAAAAAATGTCATAGAGTACCTAAAAATTATGCTTTTATACTCATGCCATCGCTGAGTGAATAAAAATAAGCGCGAGTAGCGGGTATTAAGCCAATAATAAAACCGGCTGCCATAATAACGCCGATTAAGCCCAGTTCATAGTAAGAGAGCATTGTGATATTTACGCTTATACCAGCATGACTTTGTAAGTAACCGCTGGCTGAAAAAATAACTAAATAGTAAAGCGCACTACCTACTAGGCAACCAAGTAAAGTGGTTAGTAGTGACTCAATACTTATAAGTGTAAATAAATGCCAAGGGCGAGCGCCTACCGAACGTAATATAGCAAGTTCGCGACGACGCTGACTTAAATTTGCAAGCAATGTCGTTAGCATGCCAAGTAGGCTTACTAACACGACAACAGCTGAGAATAGTAAAAGTATTTTTTCTACTATGGCGAGCATTTCCCATAACTCTTTAAGTGTTACGGTTGGCATAATGCCAAGCAGGGCTTCTGGCTTATATTGATTTATATTGCGCCTAATTTGTAGTGTGTACAAAGGCGAATTAAATCCCATTAAAAATGCTGTAATTTGTTTTGGATGACCCGTTAAATCATTATGCTTTTCGTGTTCAGCGTGAGCTGGACTTGAACCGCCGTGAATTAAATCGATTGCAGCTAAAGGTATATGCAATGTTTTATCAACAGGCGTGCCTGTTGGATTTAAAATGCCGACGATTTTAAATGGGTTGTCGTCATGATGATGAAAGCTGGTATTACCCATACCGTGCGATATAACAATAGAGTCGTTAAGTTTATAACCTAATTTATTTGCAACTTCACTACCTAGCACCACTTCGTTAATTGCAGCAAAAGGGTGGCCTTTGTTAAAGGTTAAACTTTGTTTTTTTGCAAAGCGATAATGGCTAAAATAATCAAGTGTTGTGCCTAGTACCGCTTGGCCTTTATGGCTGTCGCCTAGGCTTATAGGTATGCTCCATTTTACGCCTCGCTGACTTGTTATGTATTCATAACTTTTCCAGCTTACGCCGTTATTAGTATGGCCGATTCTAAATACCGAAGAAAGCAGCAACTGTATGTCGCCGGTACGTGCACCCACAATTAAATCAGTGCCCGAAATAGTATTACTAAAACTACTTTTAGCATCAATTCGTACACGCTCAATACTTAAAAGTAGCATTACACTAATTGCGATAGTAAATAATGTAAGCAGTACACTAGCGCGGCGGTTTAATAAGCTTTTGTAAGCAAGTTTAGCGAGAATCATACTTGTTCCTGCAAGCTTATAAGGTCAATGGAGCGGTCAAATAAAGGCTTTAGTGTTTCATCGTGGCTCACAAATACCAGCGCACTATTAGATAACTTTGCCTGCTCAAACAGTAGGTTTATAAAGCTTTCACGGTTATTTGTATCGAGTGCGGAGGTGGGCTCATCAGCAATTATTAATTCAGGGCTGCCTATAAATGCACGAGCGGCAGCAACGCGCTGTTGCTGTCCAATACTAAGCTCTGCTACATCCTTATGATGGTACTGCGCAGTAAGGCCTAAAGCATTTAATAATCGTATGGCTTCTTGTTGTAATGCAGAGTTTTTATTTGATGACTGTTTTAATATTTTTTGTTTGCGGCTTTTTGAAAACTCACACCCAAGCGTTATATTTTCAATAGGTGTTAAATAAGGGAGTAAGTTAAAGTTTTGAAAAATGTAGCCAATATGATCTGCTCTAAACGCATCACGGGTAGTATTGCTTAATGTAGTTAGATTTTGGTCTAAAATTGATACCTCACCGCTAGTGGCTGTATTAATGCCAGCAAGAATCGCTAATAATGTCGATTTACCTGAGCCACTAGGACCGTGTAAAAAAATATGCTCACCTTTTTCGATAACTAACTCTTTTATGTTGAGCGTGGGTGAGTTATCGCTTTTATGCCACTTAAAAGTTACATTTTTTAGGTTGATCATTACTTTATTTTACCATTTCCAATAATTGAGGTTTCTGCGCGTTTTAAATTGCCTAATAATATTAAATGGCTTAGGTTTTAGCTTATCTTCACTTAATAAAAACTCATTTGTTGCAGCAACTACGCGTTCACTCGACTGCCCATCAGTATATGGATGAAGCTCTTGGCAATAGTTTTCAATATTTTTCATAAGTGTTTTAGGGTACGTGAAAGCCTGCTCTAAGGCTTCTTCAACCTTATCAGGATCTGTTACATTAAGTAAATGCTCTGCGGGAGCATTATTACAAAAGGTGACCACAGGTTTTCGTTGGACTAAAAACATTAAAAGTACTGATGATGTATCGCATAACATAACATCGGCTGATTTTAATAAAGGGACTACGTCGTCGGTCTCAATAAACGTTAAATTTTGATTGCTTAATGCCTTATATTTGCTCACCAATTCAGTTGGCATTTTTGGATGAAATTGCATTAAAATTCGCCATTTCCCGGTTTCACTAAAATGTTTTATTTGCTCATATAGCTTTGGTGCAAGCGATAGTCGCTTTGAAAATGTAGAGCAGATTAATAAGGTTGGTCGGGTGTCTGATTTATTTGTATAAGGCGTTTCGGTGATGCCATCAAATAATCGGTCAAGAGGAGGCCAGCCAGTTTCTGTTACCTTGAAATAGCCTAGTTTTCTTTGTAAGGCTTTAAATGGGATTGTTGTATTTGGGCCTTGCGTACAATACAGGTCGAAACAACCTCTAGCTTTAAGGTGATCGTTATTCCCTTTTTTATCTAGCTTACCTGCATCAAAGCCATGAAACACACCTACTTTGATACCAGGGAAAAAAGTGGGTATTAAATTAGCCGGTGCAAACGTTGCATCGGGGTTCCATTCGTGAATATCTTCTATTGTATTAAGCCGTTTTTCTTCTTTTTTTAAAAAATTAGGATTGACTGCCAAACCTTGTAAAAACCAGCGCACTTCACCACCATTAGCTAATATTGCAGCCTGAATAGGCCTCAAAATAGCATATGAATAATTTTGAGAAATATACATCAAGTATTTTTTATTTTTAGTGGCAGTTAAGTAGTTCAAGCTATCTCCTCAGGCTGGTTGGCACATTAAGTTTACCCCATTGCGACTCGCTTATAAATATATGCCTTTATTTGTTTTAAGCATCCGATTGAGCTTTGAGGTTGGCTAGATTATTATACAGCCCATATAACCCCATACCATACTTTGCTCAAAGAGCATCCCTAACCCCGGAGATAGCATGACTAGCTATAAAGTTTTAGACGTAAACGATGATTTACCCATTCGTACCAAAGGTGAAGTACACAGCGGTAAAGTTCGTTCGGTTTATTGGTTAACTGATGAAGACAGCGCACGATTAATTAAAGACAAAGGCTACCAAGTACCGACAGGTACTGAGCTTGCGATTATGGTTATTTCAGACCGAATTTCTGCATTTGATTGCATTTGGCAAGGTGAAAATGGTTTAAATGGCGTACCAGGTAAAGGTATAGCGTTAAATTCAGTGGCAGCCCATTGGTTTAAGTTATTTGATAAAGCAGGCCTTGCGGGTAATCATATTGTTGATATTCCGCATCCGTATGTGTGGATTGTACGCAAAGCCAGTACAGTAAAAGTAGAGGCAATTGCTCGCCAATATATTACGGGTAGCATGTGGCGCGATTACGCCAAAGGCATACGTAATTTTTGTGGTATTGATTTACCAGAGGGCTTAAAAGCCAATCAAAAACTTGATAACGTTTTAATTACGCCATCAACAAAAGGTATTATTGAAGGTGTTGCCGATATTCCGGCCGTTGATGATGTAAATATTACCCGCGCTAACATTACTAATAATTTAGATGTATTTAACTTTAAATCGGCAGATGACGTAACCAAATACGAAAAACTGTTAGTTGAAGGTTTTAAATTAATTAGTGATGAGCTTGCTAAGCTTGACCAGATTTTTGTAGATACAAAATTTGAGTTTGGTTATGTAGAGGATTTAAATGGCGCACAGCAACTTATTTATATTGATGAAGTAGGCACGCCAGATTCATCACGTATTTGGGATGAAGCTGCATACAAAAACGGCAAAATTGTTGAGAATTCTAAAGAAGGCTTTCGCCAATTACTTATTAATAATGTGCCAGAGAGCGACGTATTATTAAATAAAGATCGCATGAGTGAGCGTGAGCAATTAGCTAAAGATTATATTTTACCAGAATCAGTAATGCTTGAAGTGTCAAATACCTATGTTGGCATAGCGAGCAAAATTGTGGGTGAAGATATTGTGATCCCTGAAGATCCTCGCCAAGAAGTAATTACTATTTTAGATAACGATTACGGATTAATTGTTAAATAGCAGCACTTAAGTGCTAACAAAGCCAGTAACTAAGTCTTTATTTTTAGTTACTGGGCTATAATTCTTGCAATTAGTGCTCGTCTCTAATTAACTTAACCTAACATTAATATTTAGGTGTTGTTATGTTTGAACGGGCATTGCAAAAATTTGTAAAAAGCAGTTACTTTTTAGCTATAGGTTTGTTTTTTAGTCAGTTTGCTTTAAGTGCTAATATTGATTTAGTAATAGAAGATCAACATGGCCAAAAGTTATCAGGTGCAGTGGTTGAGCTAAATATTGCTGACAAACAAGCCACACCATCCAATTTGCCCATTGCTATAATGGATCAAGTTCATAAGCAGTTTTTACCCGAATTATTAGTTGTACAACAGGGTCAAAAAGTTAACTTTCCTAACAGCGATAATATTCGCCATCATGTATATTCTTTTTCACAAGCTAAGCCTTTTCAACTAAGATTATATTCAGGGCAACCAAAAGAGCCCATTACGTTTGAGCAGCAAGGTGTTGTTGTTTTAGGGTGTAATATTCATGATTCTATGGTGGGCTATATTTATGTAGCGAGTAGTGAATCCGTATATAAAACAGATAAAAAAGGCCATGTAAGTTTGCCTATTAATACACTACCTGCACAAGTGAGTGTGTGGCACCCTTTGCAAACAGCGCCATTGGAGAATAAAAAAATGATAACAATTAATTCTCAAAAACAGTTACAGATAACTGTAAATACATCCTCTCCAGCACCTAGAAACACTTTTGGTAGTAAGTTTAAGGCTGGTAATGACTAATAGTTTACGAAATCGCATAACCATTTTATGTGTTGGCTTAGTGTTATTAACCACTATGGTCAGCTTGTTTAGTTTTTGGTGGTCTACGAGTAAGTTTCAAGAAGAAAAAGTAAATCAAGACATTACCGTAGCGCAAAATGTTTATAAGCAATATTTAAAATCAAAAGAAAGCCTACTGTTAACAGCCGCTAAAGTATTGACATCAGATTTCGGTTTTAAGCAAGCTGTAGCTACGCGAGATGCAGGAACAATAAGCAGTGTGCTATTCAACCATAGCCAGCGTATTGATGCTGAGCTAATGTTGTTACTTGATTTGTCGGGTAAATTAATATCAGCTAATACAAATGAAGATGCTTTTGCACATGACTTAAAACCGCTAATGGAGGAGCTTTTAAGTGCGCCAGAAGAGTCTAGTTTTGTGGTGCTTAATAACGAGCTGTATCAAATTATTTTATTACCTGTAAAAGCGCCACGTACAGTGGCCTATAGTTTAGTCGGCTTTAAAATTGATGACAATGTAGCCCATGAACTAAAAAGCTTAACAGGCATGGATGTAAGTTTTATAGGCAGTGCTGACGATATTGTTATTAGCTCATTAGCTAATCGCCCTGAACAATTTGAGCCTGTTAGCTATTTTAGTACCGTAACCACATCGCGTTTTTTTGGTGAGTACTTGGTGTATCGTAACCGCGATATAGACCTACCATCGTTATTGACCCATCCCATAATTATTTTACTGAGTGCTGATTTAACACAAAGCTATAATGACTTTGATAAGCTCTTATTTACACTTATTATTTTAGCTATTTTAACTATGTTTGTAGGTGTTATTACGAGCAGCATATTTGCAAATAATTTAACTACGCCACTTACTCAACTAGCTGTAATTGCAAGGCAATTTGCACAAGGTAATTATGCCTTTGAGTTTAAAGGCCAAAGGCAAAGTACCGAAATAGACACGCTAGTCGCAGCGTTTGATAGCATGGGTAATGATATTAATCAGCGCGAGCAACAAATTAGCTTTCAAGCCAGGCACGATTCCCTAACAGGCTTTTATAACCGCTCAGCCATGCTTGAGGTGCTTGATGATGAGTTAGATTTATCAGCCGAGTACACGCTCGTTGCAATAGACATAAAAGGTCTTCGCCATATAAACGATAAGCTCGGTCCGCGCATTGGTGATGACTGCCTAAAGGCGGTTGCTTGCAGAATAAGTGAGTTTTCGGATGAGTTAGGGGGCTTTCATGCACGTATTGGTGGCGATGAGTTTTTAACGGTATTTCCGACTGCTGCAGTACGTGAGCAAAAAAGCGGTATTGTGGGTTTAATGGCACAATTACAAGCGTGCTATACAATTCAAACACTTAAAATTAATTTACGCTTCAGTGCGGGTATTGTGCAGTATCCTACGCAAGGTATTGCGAGTGATGACTTAATGCGCCGTGTACTGATCGCAGTAGAAAGTGCAGCCAATAATCAAGAAAGCATACATCACTATCAAAATGGTGAGGACGAAGCGCATTTAGAACGCTTAATAATGCTTGATGAATTAAAGCAGGCAATTAGTGATGACGATGGCCAGTTATTTATGACTTATCAGCCTAAACTACACATGAAAACGCAAAAAATAGATAAAGTTGAGTCACTTATTCGTTGGCAACGAAAAGACGGAAGCTGGGTTAATCCCGAGCTATTTATTGACTTAGCGGAGCAGTCGGGGCTTATCGTTGAGCTAACCGCGTGGGTAGTTAATACGGTTATTGCACAAGTCGCTGATTGGCAATCTAAAAATATAAACTTACAGGCTGCAATAAATGTATCTGCGCAAGATATAGCATTTCCAGGTTTTCATTCCGCATTAGTACGCACACTTAAAAAGTATAAAGTAGATCCTAGATTGATCACTATTGAGCTTACTGAGCGCGATATGATCGAAAACGAAGAGAAAGGTATTAAAGCGCTCGAAAATCTTAAGGCAATTGGCGTTAAAATATCATTAGATGATTATGGTGTAGGGCAAACATCACTTGGTCGATTAAAAATGTTACCTATTGATGAGCTTAAGCTAGATAAGTGCTTTATCCTAAAACTTGATGAATCGCAAAAAGATCAATTTATAGTGCAATCATCAATTACGCTGGGGCACCAGCTAGGTTTCTCGGTTGTAGCTGAGGGGGTTGAAACGCTTGGCTCGTTAAATCTACTTAAAAGTATGCATTGCGACCATGCACAAGGATATTACCTAAGTAGGCCTCTAAAAGCAGAGCTATTAGAGAAATGGCTAGAGGAATACTATGAAAAAAATTAAATGTTTATTAGCTAGCCTGTTATTAATATTTACTTTACCGAGTGTTGCAAGCAATGGAAAACTGCTAGCTACGCCGGGAGTCTCTCAAATAGAAGGCAGCGGTGGCGGCGGGATTGTGCCATGGGCACAGCTTGCTGGATACGCAAGTGATGATGAGTTTTCGGTAAATGGCTTTTGTAGCCGCGCAGATGTAACCGACTACACACTTGATGTATGTGGTGCACAGCTTAATTTATTTAATCGTGTTGAACTGAGCTATGCCCAACAGCGCTTTGATGTACCAGCACTTGATGCTGAAATAGAGCAGTCAATTACAGGTGCTAAAATACGTTTATACGGCGATATTGTTTACAGTGATTGGCCACAACTTAGCTTAGGTATTCAGCATAAATCACTGGATGATGGCAGCATTGCAACACTCGTAGGCGCACAAGATACCAGCGGCACTGACTACTATCTCGCTGCTAGTAAATTACATTTAGGGGCTATTGCTGGCTATAACTGGTTTTGGAACGTAACCACACGATACAGCGAGGCTAATCAGCTTGGTTTACTGGGTTACGGCGGAGTAAATGGTAGCGGCAAAGTATTATTTGAAGGTAGTACAGCTATATTTTTTAGTCGCCAAGTTGCCGTTGGCGTTGAGTATCGTCAAAAATCAAATAACCTAAATTTAGGCGAGCAAGATTGGAAAGACTTATTTGTAGCGTGGATGCCCAATAAGCATGTGAGTGTAACGGCTGCTTACCTTGATTTAGGGAGCATTGCAGGGGCTGACGATCAAACAGGTTGGTACCTATCGGTAACAGGGTATTGGTAATGAAAAGCGTTGGTATTTTTTTAATCTGTGTAGGATTACTTTGCGGGTGCGCGAGCTCAACTCAGTTATCACTTTATCAAAAGCTGGATGGTAAAGCGGGCTTGGCTCGAATAGTCGATAGTTTTATTTATCAGATAGGTAATGATGAGCAAGTTATTCATTACTTTGAACACAGTAATATAGCGTACTTTCGCCAAGGGTTTATTACTCATATGTGTATGTTAGTAGAAGGCCCATGTACATACGATGGCGACTCTATGGTGGCAATTCATACCGGTATGCATATTACAGAGAAAGACTTTAACCGTGTAGTTGATTTACTTATAAATGCAATGAATGAGCAGAACATTAGCCATAGCTTACAAAACGATATTCTTTCTAGAATGGCGCCACTTCGTGGTGAAATTATAAAAATGTAATCACTTTGTTTTTGTTATGCTGCTTTCAAGGTAGAATATAAAGAAAAAATAATAGTGATCCCATATGAATATAATTTTTGATACACAAAGCCTTTACTATCTTCCTCAGTATATCCCTGTTTATAAAGAATTATGTAAAAATGGCATCAAAGGTAAATTTGTATTTTATAAAAATAGCCATGAACATTTAATCCAGCGTGTTATAGATGACTATGACTTAGATCATATCTGGGTTAACGAACAAGAACAATCAATTGCTTATTACGAAAATGAAAAAGCTGATTGGGTGTTTTTTGCTAACTCTTTTTGTTACCTAGACCGCTTACATAAAGTATCTAAAAGCGCTCAGCTTGGACACGGAATAGGCCCTAAATCAAGCTACTATACTAAGTCTAGTCAAGCAATGACGGTTAGATTTGTTGAAGGACAGTACAGACTAAACCGTTTAAAATCAATGTATCCAAGTGATGAATTTGTTGATGTAGGCTTTTGCAAATTAGACCCTATTTTCAATAAAGAAAAAATTGATGGCACGTTAGAATTAACTAACTTTGATAATAAAAAACAAACTATTTTATACGCTCCTACATTTTATCCAAGCAGCTTAGAGTTATTTCCTGAAAATTGGCCGGAACATTTTGGCGATTACAACATCTTAATAAAACCTCATTACTTTTCTATTAGTAAAGAGCGTTATAAAAAACACGTGAAATTGCTAGATCATTGGTCAACGTATCCCAATGTATATTTAGCAAAAGTAGAAGATTATTCGTTAGTGCCTTTTTTAGATAAAGCAGATTTATTGATTAGTGATGCATCATCAGCTTTATTTGAATTTGCTCTGTTAAACAAGCCGGTCATTTGGTGCGATTTTTTGAAGTTGCGGTGGGGATACAAAGGAATATTTTCATATCGTTTTAAAAAGCGAATGGATCAAGATTATGGTGAGTATGCGAATGTTGCTATACACGCCAAAAAATATAAAAACCTTAAAAAGTTAGTTGAACAACAACTGGCTGAACCAGAAAGCTTAGCTAATATTAGATTGTCTTTATCAGAAAAGTTAGCGGGTAAAATGGACGGTAAAGCAAGTAACAGAATTGTTCAATATTTAATAAAAAATAAGTAACTATTACAAAAGTATTTGGATGTAATCGAACTACTAAAAGGATTTATAAACTCTAAATTATAATTGGGCTTTAGAAATGAAAAAAATTGGATATACAACGGGTGTTTTTGACTTATTCCACATAGGTCATTTAAATATTCTGAAAAGAGCCAAATTAGAGTGTGATTACTTAATTGTGGGTATTACTACCGATGAGTTAAGCAAGTCAGCTAAAAATAAAGAGCCAGTGATTCCTTTTCAGGAGCGTATGGAAATAGTTGAAGCAATAAAATTTGTTGATGAAGTTGTTCCCCAGGTTAATTATGACAAAGAAGAAGCCTGGAACAATTTAAAGTTTGATAAAATGTTCGTGGGTGATGATTGGAAGGGCACCGATAAGTGGAACCAAATAGAAGCTGACTTTAAAAAGTTTAATGTTGAAATATGTTATTTCTCTTATACCTCTCATACATCTAGTACAAAATTAAGAAACGTATTAGACAAAATATGTAGTGCTAAATAATTAATGAAAAACCTAATTAGCTGTCAGCAATTGCACGAGCAACTTAATAATCCTGCATTAGTGATATTTGATGCAGGTATGCTGCGCCCTGGTGTTTTGGGTACTTATTCGCCGCAAGCTGTGCTGCCTAACGCTAAACGTTTTGACATAAAAAACGAGTTGGCTGATAGATCAAACCCCTTACCAAGTACGGTATGCAGTGAGCAGCAGTTTACCCACGTGATGCAAAATGCAGGTGTAAATAACGAGTCGTTTATAGTTGTATACGAAGATGGCGGTTTATTTAGTGCAGCAAGAGCATGGTGGATGTTTAAAGCTATGGGGCATCACAATGTTAAAGTACTCAGTGGTGGCCTTAAAAAGTGGTTAGAGAGCGGTTACGCCACACAGCAGGGTTATAGCTAATCGTTAGGTAAAGGTGATTTTACGGCAAACTATAATTCTGATTACTTTATTAATAGCGAGCAAGTGCTTGACGCAGTAGATGAGCCTAACATTGTATTGCTAGATGCACGTGCTTGCACTCGCTTTACTGGCGAAGAAAGTGAACCCCGAAAAGGCATGCGAAGTGGGCATATCCCTAATAGTCGCTCGTTGCCTTTTATGGATTTACTCAATGAAGGTGAAGCAAAACCACTTGCCGAAATTAAAGCGATATTTAATGACGTAGTCGGTGATGCGCAGCAGTTACAATTTAGCTGTGGCTCAGGTATTACGGCGTGTGTTTTAGCGTTATTTGCTACTGAATGTGGGTATAAAAATTTAAGTGTTTACGATGGCTCGTGGAGTGAGTGGGGCGCAAGTGATTCATTGCCCATCGCCACGGGAGAAAAGTAGACGTGTTGTGGGTTTAGAGCCTGCTCACGTTAAAGCCGCAGCGCCTTTAAGCCTTTTTGTGAATAACAGCATTTAAAGTATTACTCACAAGGAGAAGTGAAGAAAATGAGAAGATAAAAATCAGTGCTTACTCGTATTTGAATACTATTTTTACACAATCGCTTACTCTAAAAGCGCAGCGCCTCTAAACCTCTTTGTGAATAACAGTATTTAAAATATTACTCACAAGGAGAAGTGAAAGTGAAGGTAAAAACCAATGTTTGCTCGTATTTGTATTAAATAGTTTTTACTTTCTAAAACCATAAGGGCAATTTTTACAACCATTTTTGCAGCACGAACCACGCTTTAAAAAAAACCACTTACTAAATACCATGTAGCCGTTTTGCATGGTGTAGTCGAGCTCTTCAATTAAATTGTCGTTACCTCTAAATTGTTTTGCAAAGTCTATTTGGATTTTAATAGGTTGTGTATAAACACCCTCTAAAAAAGTATTTATTTTATTAAGTGTGCACTTGCGGCATAAACAACTTGTTGCGGCACTATCAAGCGGTAAAATAGCTGGCAGCTCATTGCACCAACACGCTGATATATCGTCTACATTACACATTAGAGTACTGTGGCATTGAGTGCAGTTAAGTTGAGTCATTATAATTCTTTTTAGTAACAGTGAGCCAAGAATAACAAATATTATGAATACACAAAAAGCATTAGCTGAATTTATTACGTTTGGTGAACAAAGAGATGAAGCTATATCGGTTATCGTTTCAAGCCCTGCTGATAGCAATAAAGCTCATTATACTCTCTCAACCGAGGTTTTAGTTGATGTGCTAAAGCGATGTTTGAGTAGTGAAATAGACTTAGATGATTTAGAACTTTGGGCAAACGTAATTGAATCGCGAGGCGATATTGATTGCACTGAGTACGAAGGTGTTATTTATGCGCTCAGTAATAGTGAGCAAATGGGAGAGCTTAATCATCAAAAGCTTGCTCAAATAGTTGCGTTAGTAAAAATTTGATTTGTTTAAAAAGCGAGGTATAAAACCTCACTTACAAAAAAACCGCATTTAATTTAAATGCGGTTTTTTTACAATTAAGGACAATCGTTTTAAGCGATTATTTATGATATCCCAAGCACGTTTCTACTTCGTTTTTAGAACCTAAAATAACGGCTACGCGCTGGTGGATTGCATCAGGCTGAATATCCATAATACGCTCGGTACCGGTTGAAGCGATACCGCCTGCTTGTTCTACTAGCATAGCCATTGGGTTTGCTTCGTAAAGTAAGCGTAATTTATTTGGCTTTTTAGGATCTTTTGTATCGGTAGGGTAAGTAAATAAACCACCACGGCTAAGTACGCGATGCACATCGCCCACCATTGCTGCAATCCAGCGCATGTTAAAGTTTTTAGCGCGAGGGCCAGTATCGCCTGCTAGCAAATCATCAATGTAGTTTTGCATCGCTGGTTGCCAATGGCGTTGGTTAGACGTATTAATGGCAAATTCGTTTGTATCAGCAGGAATACTTGCAAAATCTTGTGTAAGTAAAAAGCTGCCTTGTGTTTTATCAAGGGTAAACATGCGCGTGCCTTTACCTGTAGTCAGCGCAAGCATTGTTGACGGGCCGTAAAGTACGTAACCTGCTGCAACTTGCTTATGACCTGGCTGCATAAAAATGCTTTCGTCAGCGGCATCAGAGCCTTCAGGCGCTTCCATAATAGAAAATATAGTACCGACAAGCGAGTTAATATCGGTATTTGACGAGCCATCAAGTGGGTCAAATGCCACTATAAATTTAGCATCTGGGTTACCAGCTACTGTGTAGTCTTCTTCTTCAGACGCGATTGCTTTAACCGTGCCTGATTCCAGTAAAATATCTTTTAACAGCTGATTAGATAATACATCGAGCTTTTTTTGAGTTTCGCCTTGAATGTTTTCATCAAGGGTTGAGCCCAATACGCCAGAAAGCGCGCCTTGACCAACGCGAAACGAAATTTCTTTACATGCCGCTAAAATTGTTCGAATTAATGATAAAAGTTCTCTTGAACAACCATCTTCAAGTAATACTGGAGGGAGTCTACGCATTCTATTTTCCTGATAACGTGTTAAAACCAATCATAATGTGAGAGAGATTAGCTTAGAGCGCTGAAATTCGTCTTAAATAACTGTATTGTTTAAATAGCACCCTATAATGGGCCACCTAATCGTACTTAAAACACAAATAACAAAGATAAGATTATGAAAAAAATACCACTACTAAGTTACATATTCTTTACTGTGCTGTGCTCTATCATAACCCAAGCGCACGCAGCAATTAAGTCAATTGATGAATTTACTACGCAAATGAATCATTTCCCGGGCTATTATTCGTTTTTTTACGATACCCAAAACGGAAAAGTATATTTAAAAGTTGATAAGTTTGAACAACAATTTTTACTGCAGCAAAGCTTGCCTTACGGTATTGGCTCTAACGACATAGGCCTTGATAGAGGTCAGCTTGGTAATACTCACCTTGTGCAGTTTGAGCGTTTTGGCGACAAAGTAATGCTGCGGGCTGTAAATACTTACTATCGTGCCAACACAAGTAACAAGGCCGAACAGCAAAGTATTAAAGAGGCGTTTGCATCAAGTATACTTGCTGGTTTTAAAGTGGTCGCAGAAAATAAAGCCACAGCACTTATTGATTACACACCTTATTTATTAAGTGATGTACACGGCGTAAGCCGAACGCTTGCGGCGCGTAAGCAAGGTAACTTTAGCCTTGATGAGTCACGTAGCGCCGTTTATATGAATCGCTCAAAAGCATTTGTAAAAAACACCGAGCTTGAAGCTGTACTTACATTTAAAGGCACAAAACCAGGTGAATTTGTTCGCCAAGTAAGTGCCGACCCTTATGCGCTTACTGTTCATATGCATCATTCACTTATTCAATTACCAGATGATAACTACACGCCGCGCAAGTTTAATCCGCAATCTGGCTTTTGGAGTATTGAGCATAAAGACTACGCAGCCAAACTTGGCGAGTCTATGTATGTGCGTTATATACCGCGCCACCGTTTAACTAAAAAAGATTCAAGCTTACCTATTAGCGAACCTGTTAAACCAATTGTTTATTACCTTGATCCTGGCGTTCCAGAGCCTGTTAAAAGTGCTTTACTTGAAGGTGGAAAATGGTGGAACGACGCATTTACTGCTGCAGGATATAAAAACGCATTTATAGTAAAAGTACTGCCAAGTAGCGCCGACCCGATGGATATTCGTTACAACGTAATTCAATGGGTACACCGTGCAACGCGTGGTTGGTCATACGGTAGCTCGGTAATTGACCCACGCACGGGTGAAATACTTAAGGGGCATGTAACACTTGGCTCATTGCGTGTTCGCCAAGATATATTAATTGCCGAAGCACTTGCTGCACCTTATTTAAAAGGCAATGAAGTTGCTAAAAACTTGCAAGCTATGGCGCTTGATCGTATTCGCCAATTAAGTGCACATGAAATTGGCCACACGTTAGGTATTTCTCATAACTTTGCGGCATCGGTAGGGGATAGAGCCTCAGTAATGGACTACCCACACCCGCTACTTAGTTTTAATGAACAAGGTAAGCTTGATGTAACACGCGGCTATGCAACAGGTATGGGCGTGTGGGATACCCAAGTAATTAAATATGGTTATAGCGATTTTACTAACCAAGATGAAAGCGCAGAACTTACTGCTATTTTAAAAGAGAACAAAGCCAAAGGTCTTGAGTTTATATCTGACAGTGACGCTCGTGCTAAAGGTGGCGCGCATCCAACAGCTCATTTATGGGATAACGGCACTAATCCTTCTAAGGAGCTTTTACGCGTACTCGACGTACGTAAAAAAGCACTTTCGCAGTTTGGTATTAATAATATTAAAACGGGCGATGCATTATCTCAATTAGAGGAAAAACTAGTTCCGCTTTATCTGTTTCACCGTTTTCAGGTTGAGGCTGCAGTTAAGCTTATAGCCGGTGTTGATTACGAATACGAAACACGCGACGGCTCACCCGTAAAAGGCGCACAAGTCGTTAATAAAAAAACACAGCAAGAAGCAGTAAACGCTATTTTTGCAACGCTTAAGCCAAGTAACTTATTATTGCCGGAGTCAGTATTATCGCTAATTCCGCCAAAAGCGTATGGCGAGTCTAAATCGCGCGAGAGCATAGTTGGGCGCACAGGGTTAACGCTCGATGCAATGGCATTACCAGAAGTTGCAGTGCAGCACAGCTTGTCGCTTTTATTAAATGCACAGCGTTTAAACCGCCTAGCGCAGCAGCAAGCACGCAGTAACGACTTTTATAGCTTAGATGAACTACTCGAAGCGTTATATAGCCAAGTGTTTAACGTGTCGTCGCCTAATACAATGACAGGTAAAATAACTCAGCGCGTGCAATTTTTAACTGCAAAAACGTTTGCTGATTTAGTCGCAAGCGATAGCACAAGCCCTGAAGTGCAAGCGCAGCTACGTTACTACTTAGTTAAGTTGAGTGAAGACTTTAATCAAAACTCAATGCTTAGCAATACAAGTACTGGCGAGAGTGCGTTTAAGCAATATTTAGCTGAGCAAGTAAATCAGTTTTTAATTAAAGGGCAATGGCCAAACAACTTTAAAGTGCTGCCAATCCCACCGGGCTCACCAATTTAGAATAAAAAAATAGAAGCGCTTAGCTTTTAATATTAGTGAGTTATAAAGAAAAACCCCGAGTATATTTATACTCGGGGTTATTTTATTTTAAAAGTGGATGAGTACTCTAAGACTTTATTTGCACTAAATCGTAATCGGCCATACCAGGGACTATTGCTTGTAAGCGAGATTCGGTTACATCGAGTGCATTTAAACATTCGCAATATTCAGAAGCTTTAAGCTCTAATTGATGCGCCTTTTTTTGTAGCGACTTATCAATTTCTCTTGAGATAATATCCATACGTTGCCCCATATCGTTAATACGATCTTCTATATTACCTTCACGCGATTTAAACGCATCTCCAAGTGATACTAAAATAGCACCTAACGATCCATGCACGGCAGAGTGAATTTGCTGGCTGATCTCTTTAGTAAAAAAATCATCTATTTGCGAAAGTGATTGAGGGGCTATAAAAAAGAAGTCATCACCGCGCTTAAACTTATCCATTAGCGCGCGCTCTACATACTTTAGTTGTGTTTTTAGTACTTCAGGTTCTTTATCTGACATACCTTCAACCACATGCTCAATAGCGCTTAAACCTAAGTTAACACCATCTGTAGCAAGGTTAACTAGTTCGGGGACTGTGTGGCGAATACCATTACTAAATTGTTCGAGTACTTTGCTTTCGTCATCGCTTAAGTCAACCCAATAACCACGAATAAACAGTTGGTTATCATTATTAATTTGTACGCGAGTTTGGCCTTTATCTAATATGCGAATAGTGTCGTCAGTAATAATTAAACCATGACGTAATTCAACATCGCATTGGGCTTGAGCAAAGACACTGCAGCTTGAGAACGCTATGGACAACGCCAATATCGAACGAGATAAAAACGCCATAAACACCTCAAGAAGACTAAAATGGAAGGCGGGTAGGTTAACAAAAAAACAACTTTATGCAAGTGAAAATAAACAGGCCAGTTATCTTATAAAATAGGTGTATTGATCGCGGCTTTATTTTTTAGGTGCGGCTATGTTGGTAGGAAAAATCAACAGTACAACAAAGTGCTAAGTATAAAGCTAAAGAGGGGGACTGACTCAGATCTAAATAAGAACACGTGGTTTTTAAAATGAAGTTTTAAAAGATACAGCTATTTAGTTAATTAAGCTTTTAATAGCTGACCCCATATTTACTCTGGAGTCAGCTCAAAAGGCTAACGGCTAAAAGTCGAAATCCCTAGTGCGAAACCACAATTAAGCGAATTGCATCAAGTTGTAACTGCGTTTTTTCAATATACGTAGTTAGGTCGCTACGTTGCTTATCGTAAAACGTTATTTCTTCTTGGCGAATATTCGGGTTAATTTGCTTAAGGGCAACAAGTCGCTCTTGCTCTTCACTTAGTGACGTTTGCATTTTAACAAGCGACGCTGCACGAATAACTTCAAGCTTTTCTTGTGCCATATCTTTAGCGGTAGAAATCATAGGGTGAACGGCACTTTGCAATGCACCCGCAAGCTTACTTGCTGTTTGACGACCCACTGAAGATAACTGCTGGTTAAAGCCTTCAAAAGCCACATTCTCACCCAAGTTATTACCTGCTTTATCAAGCAATATACGAATTGGTGTAGGTGGTAAAAAGCGACCAACCTGTAATACTTTTGGTGCCATTGCTTCTGCAACAAAAATAAGCTCAACAAAAAAGGTACCAGGCGGTAACTTTTTGTTTTTAAGCAATGCAACCGATGCGCTACCAAAGTCGTCGTCACAAATCATATCCATGGTGCCTTGCACCATTGGGTGATCCCAACTAACAAAGTGCACGTCTTCTTGCGAAAGTGCCGTATCGCGATCAAAGGTAACGGTCATACCGTCTTCTTTAAGCGATGGAAATGATGGGTTTAACATATGCTCAGTTGGCTTTAAGATAATGGTATTTTCGCCTTTATCTTCTTGGCTTACGCCAAATGTGTCGAACACGTTGATCATGTAACTTGGTAGTTCAAACTGATTATCGAGTTTTTCAATATCAGCTACAAGCGAGTCGGCAGCACCTTGACCCGATGAATGTAGCTCAAGTAAACGATCGCGTCCGCTTTCCATTTTTTTACGCAGTACTGCATTTTGCTGTGCTACTTGCTCAAGTAATGGATCGAGTTCATCTTCATCGCAGTTATGCGCAGCAATATATTCAAGTAGATCATCACGGAACTCTTTATAAAGCATTTGGCCTGTTGACGAGGTAGATTCGAATGCATCTAGACCTTCGTTGTACCAACGTAGCAATACTTCTTGAGCTGTGTTTTCAAAATATGGTACGTGAATGTTCACATCTTGCGTTTGACCTATACGGTCTAATCGACCAATACGCTGCTCTAGTAAGTCTGGGTTTAGAGGTAAATCAAACAACACTAAGTGATGTGAGAACTGGAAATTACGACCTTCTGAGCCAATTTCTGAACACAGTAATATTTGTGCATTATCGTACTCGTCTGCAAAAAATGCAGCAGCGCGGTCACGCTCAATAATAGACATGCCTTCGTGGAATACCGATGCTTTAATTGCTTCGCGTTCACGTAGTATTTGCTCAAGGCTGATAGCTGTTTCAGCTTTAGCACATATAAGTAGTACTTTTTCGCGCTTAAGCGTTTTAAGTGTTTCGATTAACCAATCTACACGTGGGTCAAATAAACCCCAGCTTGCGCTTTCACCTTCAAACTCTTGAAATATTTTTTCAGGGAAAAGTGCACGATGTGCGCTTAGTTCAGCATTTTGAATGCCACCCATGTTGCCTAGTACCGACATAGCGGTTTTATATTGTTTTGGCAGTGCCATTGGGTAGGCGTGTAATTTACGACTTGGGTAACCATCAATGCCGCTGCGGCTATTTCTGAATAATATACGACCTGTGCCGTGGCGATCGAGCAGCATGTTAAGTATTTCTTTACGTGCTGGTAAATCACCTTGCTGTGCTTTTTTAAGAATATCAGTAATATCGGTTTCTTTTAATAGCTCAATTAGCGTGGCTTTGGCTGTATCGTCTAGCCCTTGCTCTTGCAGTAATTGATTTGCAGCTTCGGCTACGTCTTTATAATTTGCTTCTTCTTCTTTAAACACGTCGTAGTCGTAAAAGCGGTCTGGATCGAGTAACTGCAAACGTGCAAAGTGACTGCTATGACCAAGTTGATCAGGCGTTGCGGTAAGTAAAATAAGACCCGGAATATCTTGGCTAAGCTCTGCCATACGTTGATACTCTGAGCTTGGCTTGCCATTATTTATACTTAAATGATGGGCTTCATCGATTACTAGTAAATCCCAATCAGCAAGTGTTGCTTGTTCAAACCAGCGTTTTTTCTTGGTTAAAAACTCAAGGCTTGTAAGTACCAGCTGCTCTGTATCAAACACGTTTGGAGAATCTGCAAACGCTTCGTCGCAGCGTTCTTCATCAAAAATAGAAAAGTGTAGATTAAAGCGGCGTAGCATTTCTACTAACCATTGGTGTTGTAAGTTTTCTGGCACAACAATGAGTACACGACTCGCTCGACCACTAATAATTTGTTGGTGTAAAATCATGCCTGCTTCAATTGTTTTACCAAGGCCTACTTCATCTGATAAAAGTACGCGAGGTGCAAAACGTTTACCCACTTCTTGGGCAATATAAAGCTGGTGCGGAATAAGGTTAGCACGCTGACCAATTAAGCCTTTAATAGGCGATTGCTCACGTTCAAATTTATGTAACCACGTTTGGTAGCGAAGTGTATAGCGATCAAAACGATCGACTTGGCCTGCAAATAAACGATCTTGTGGTTTGTTGAACTTAATAAAATGATCTAAAAAGGTTTCTTTAAGCTTGGCAGTTTCGCCGTTATCAACACGGATGCCGTGATAACACAGTAACTCGCCTTGTACTTCAATAGACTCTACTTCTAATTCCCATTCTTCAACGCTTTTGATCACATCGCCAGGATTAAATGCCACACGGGTAACAGGGGCTTCTGCCGAAGAATAAACGCGGCTCTCACCACTGGCAGGAAATAATATGCTGACCTGACGGCCTTCAATGGCAACAACGGTGCCTAATCCTAAATCTGACTCTGTATCACTGATCCAACGCTGACCTAAGGAAAAATTCATGTATGTCTCGTCTATGAAGAAAAAGGCGGCTATGTTACCTGTTACATAACACCACTGCAAGGCGCTATTTGGCTGACTTTTAATTAATTTTGTAAGTGTTAATTATTACTATTAAAACAACTTATATGTGGCTCTTTTTTAAGTAAATAAAAACTAATTACAGTTTGTAATAAAACGGACTTTTATGACAAATAGACTAAACTTACATTATGCCTTGGCAATTAAGTATTGCAGGTTTAAGTTTTGCCCGTTTTACTTAGTTATTTTGGTATAGCATAAAAATCATAAAACGTAAGGAAAGTGCTATGGAAAAAGCTTCGAACCTTGAAAGTAAAATGTATGTGCTAGATACCAACGTACTACTTCACGAACCCCTCGCTTATTTGTCTTTTCAAGAACATGACGTTGTAATTCCGATGACGGTGCTTGAAGAGCTCGACCACATAAAAGACAGAAAACATGATGTAAGTCGTGACGCGCGGGTCGCCATTCGTGGATTAGATGAAGTACTTAAAAATGCAACGCCCGAGCAAATGCTACAAGGCGTGGCGCTGCCGAGTAACAAAAAGGCAAAAGCGAGCTCTGCAGGTACCCTCATTATTGTAAACGACCATTTATTTGCCGACTCCATTTCTGGTTTGCCGGGTAACGAAAACGACCATCGTATTATTAATTGCGCCGTGTATTTACAAAAGCAGCACAATGATTCAAAAGTTATATTAGTAACAAAAGACATAAACATGCGCTTAAAAGCCAAAGGTGCAGGGCTTAAATATGTTGAGGATTACCGTACCGACCAACTTATTGACGATATCAGCTTACTCACTAGTGGTTATAAAAAAATTGAAGGTGATTTTTGGGATCATGTTGGGGAATGTAATACGCAGCAACACGGACGTGATACGTTTCATCATGTGCCTAAAAACTTAATACCTGATGTATTTTGTAATGAATATTTACTTGATGGAGGGGATCAGTTTGCGGCGCGTGTTAAATCGTACGATGACGGGCACATAACGCTAAAAGATATTGGTGTTGAGCGTTTAATGCATCAACAAGCATGGGGCGTTAAGCCAAAAAATATTTATCAGGGAATGGCGCTTGATGCGCTGCTGGATACAAGTATAGAGCTTGTTATTTTAACAGGACCAGCAGGGTGTGGTAAAACCTTGTTAGCACTTGCAAGCGCCCTTGAAATGGTCATCGAAAAAGGTATTTACGATAAAGTAATAGTTACCCGTAATACGCCAGAAATAGCAGAGTCTATTGGGTTTTTACCAGGCACTGAAGAGGAAAAAATGGCGCCATGGCTTGCTGCCATTACCGATACATTAGAAGTACTGCATAAAGGCGACGAAAACCCAATATCGAGCCGAAACTACATAATGGAAAAAGCGAATGTACAGTTTAAGTCGGTTAACTTTATGCGCGGACGTAGTATTCAAAATGCAGTAGTAATTTTAGATGAGAGCCAAAATTTAACGGCATCTCAACTTAAAACGATTATTACTCGCTGCGGCGAAGGTACTAAATTAATTTGTACGGGTAACTTGGCGCAAATAGATAGTAACTATTTAACACCAGTAACATCGGGCTTAACGTACATAGTAGAGCGCTTTAAAAACTTTGAAGGCAGCGCAACTATAAACCTCAATGGTGTTGTACGTAGTCGCTTAGCGTCATTTGCAGAAGAAAATTTATAACTTGCGCTTAACAAATTGGCTCGATAGTCTATCGATTGATTTTCGAGCCAAATGGCAGGCAGTACATTGAATTTTTTACCTCTGAAGCATTATTATCGTTCATTATTTATTGCGCTTTTAGTGCCATTGTTTGTCGCTTTTTTACTGTGCTTGCACTTATATAATATAAAGCTTGAACGTGCAGTTGAAAAACGCGAAGCAGATTTTACGAATGTTTCAGCGCAGGTTACTCACGGGATGGAATCGGTGAGTAATTTACTTACCACAATGTTTAGCTTGTACGAGCAAACAACTTATCCAAAAATAAACCAAAGCTTGCTCGAAGGTATAAATCAATACGATGGTTACTATTATCGTCACTTTAGTGAGCAAGGTACTGAAATTGTAGGTAAGGGGGAGTTTGCGTTATCTGCTAAGGCACTTGTACAGTGGCAACAGGCGATTGCGTTAGGGCCTTCGTTTAATACAACGCTTGCGTTAATGCAGTCGCTGTCTGGTGTAGCATATGTTGATGATAATGGTTTTGCTTATGTAAGCAGGCGCAATAAAAGCCAAAGTTTAATGCTTACTGAAATTCTAAATGGAAAATTTAAGCCAAAATTTGCACAAAACAAACTTACTTCAAGTCCTATTGTTAAAATCAATGGTAAATCGTATTTTGCTATTGGCCGACAACGAAGTACTGGCTCAGCCGATTACATTATTTTGATTTATGATGTTCAGACAATTTCAGCATGGTTAAAAAAGGTTTCACCGAACAGTGGTGAATACGTTTTTATGAACCAATCGCATCAAATTATCGCCAGCTCTAAACAGTTAATAGAGCAAGCAACAGCATTAAAAAATTATTGGCCTGACTTGGCCGAGCACCACAGTAAAAAAACAGTCTTAACTAGTGATAGTAATTACTTTATGCAGCCTATGGATGAGTTACCCATTCATGCAGCATTTTACGAGCACAAACCTCAATTAATAAGCTCAATTAAGTATGAAATATTATTAGAGTTTACTTTTTTAACGTTATTTTTAAGTATTATGTTTGGCGTGTTTTTTTGGTTAAGTCAGCGCATTTTTATAAAGCCAATGACTCACTTGATGTCCTATCTTGAGGGTAACGGTACACAACCCCAAGAGCAGTTAAACTACAAAGTACCGTTGAGCTGGCAGCCTTGGTTTTCTAAGGTTAAACGCGTATTTATTAAAAACAAAGAATTGGTTGATTCGTTACAAAGTGCGAATAAGGCGCTGGATAACCAAGTTCAGTTGCAATCAGAAAAACTAAGCCGTAGTTACGAAGCAAAAGAGCGCCATCTGGCTTTGCTCAACACGATGCTAAACAGTGTGCCTGATCTTATTTATTTTAAAAATATTGATGGATCATTTTTAGGATGCAATAAAGCATTTGAGGCATACATTGGTAAAGATCAAACTGCATTAGTCGGTAAATATGTAGATGATTTAGGCGACAACGATCAGCAAATAAATACGCTTGAAAAACAAGTATTACAAAATAGAAATAGTGTTGAACAGCGAATAGAAACCGATACGAAATCATATCAACTTACTATTGCGCCTTTTTATAATGAGCATCAACACCTGTTGGGAACTATGGGGATTGGTCGCGATATTACCGAGCAACAGCAAACATTATTGGCTTTAAAAGCGTCAGAGTCTAAATTTAGAAGTGCGATTGAATTTGCAGCTAATTGTGTGGTTTTACTTTCGCTAGAGCACACCATATTACAAGTAAATAAAGCAGCAAGAAAGCAGTTTTCTGAACATCCAGTACTCGTGGGGGAGCAGTTAAAAGCACTATTTGATGATTCTCAATGGCAGCAAATAAAAAGTACTTTAGCGCAATTGCTAGATGATAAAAAACGCGTGTACCACTTAACTTTATCGCAAGGGCGGCTAGCAAGCTGGTTGCAACTGAGTGTATCGCTTGTATGGGATGAAAACCGCGATCCAGCCTATTATGTTATTCACATTCAGGATGTGAGTGCGCTAACTAAATCAAAACTAGATGCTGAGCGGGCAACTCTAGCTAAAAGCCGCTTTATAGCTAATTTAAGTCATGAAATACGCACCCCGCTTAACGCTGTTTTAGGGTTGCTTGATATGCTAATTGAGCAAGGGTTAACGCAAAAGCAATTACAGCAAACTGACCAAGCAAAACATGCTGCACAAAGCTTATTACTAATGCTCAATAGGATGCTTGATTTTGCACGTATAGAAGGTTCGCAAACTGATTTAAAACAAGCATCTTTTAGTATGGTTGAGCTGGTGGATATTTGTGAAAGTTTAACGGCTCCATTGTGCGAAGGAAAAGGTATTGAATTTGTTATTGATATCGACCCTTTAATAGCGCCTGATTTGATATGCGACAGTATTCGTTTACAGCAAATATTAGGTAACTTATTAACTAATGCTGTTAAGTTTACAAAAACAGGTTCCATTACTTTAAAAATGGAACTTATTGAAAGTGATAGTCTAGAGCAACAGCATATTTGCTTTAAAGTAATTGATACCGGTATGGGTATAGATGAAGCCGATCAGAGGCGTTTATTTGACGCCTTTACGCAAGGTGATGAATCCTCAACACGCATACATCAAGGTGTTGGACTCGGTTTAGCGATTGTTAAACATGCCGTGTCGTTAATGGGGGGCGAAATTGCTTTAAAGAGTAAAAAAGGCCAAGGTTGTGAGTTTTATTTCAGCATTAGTTTTTTAGTTGATACGGGTAAAAACACGGTGTTACCGACTAACACTTTAGCTATTTTATCTGAGCAAAGTAAAGAGCTTAAACAAGTAACAAATGCGTATAAAGAATTTGCTAATATTAATTTAGATGAAGTATTAAAATACCCTATTAAACTCTCCAATGTTCAGCAGATAATAATAGATGCTGCTGACCTACCAGCACTGTTAAATATTGAAGCGATTAATGATTCGTTGTCAGCTAAAGAAACATCGGTGATTATTATTAATCATCAGCACACGCTTAATTTACCAACGAGTGAGCATCTAGCAGCGCATCACGTTAAAGCATCGGCGTTAGGGCAAAGGTTATTTAGTTTGAACACGGTGCAAAAGCCAAAAGTCGATACCTATACTCCAATACATAATATAACTGAAATTAAAGCTGATATATCGGGTCTACTTGTATTAGCAATTGATGATAATCAGCTTAATTTAGAAATAATTAGTAGTGTATTACGCCAAGCAAATGTAAGTGTTGTTACGGCTTTAAGCGCATCGATTGGCATGGAGTTACTTCACGTTTTAAAGCCTGACTTAATATTAATGGATGTGCAAATGCCTCAAATAGATGGCTGCCAAGCAACGGCTTTAATTCGTCAACAGTTTGACGCAAAACAACTACCTATTTTTGCATTAACGGCCCATTGTGAACCTGCGGATATTGAGCGTTCTTTAAAGTGCGGTATGAATAAACATTTAACCAAGCCAGTAGTTGCTAAGGTGCTTATTGACGCAATTGCCGATTTAAACTTAGTTAAACCAAGCTTTTTCGAAAAATCATTCGCTTTAACTCAATTTAGTATGGATGAAAAACTGCTCAATACGATGATTGATAAGTTTGCTAGCTTGTGTGAAACACAATTATCTCAAATTGAAGAAACAACCAATAAAGATGATTTGGTACGCTTAGTGCATAGTATTAAAGGTGTTGCAGGTAATTTAGGTTTTAGACGACTATCACACTGTGCTTTATTATGTGAAAGAGAGATTAAAACAACTAACAAGCCTATTGAAATAACACTCAAAGAGCTTATCATACAGCTAGAACAGGTAATTGTTTTTATTAAAGGGTTAGGGGTTAGGGATGTCGAAAAGAGCTAAAGTACTTATTGTAGATGATGATCCAATCAACAGATTAGTACTTGAAAAAACACTTAAAGGAGAGCATGACGTGTTCTTGGTTGAAAGTGGTGAAAAAGCACTTACCTTTGTAAAAACAGCGCAAGTTGATTTAATAATCCTTGATGTGATTATGCCCGGAATTGACGGCTATCAAGTACTTGTAGAACTTAAAGAAAACCCGATAACTCAGTCTATTCCTATCATATTTATATCAGCCAATAGCAGCCATGACGATGAAGCAAAGGGTTTAGAGCTCGGTGCAATGGACTATATAACTAAGCCATTTAGTCCTTCTATCGTTCGCGTTAGGGTACGTAACCAATTACTTATAAAACAAAAAAATGATTTGCTAGAAATGCTAGCTTCAATAGATGGCTTAACCGAAATTCCAAATAGACGCTATCTCGATGAGAATTTATCTCGAGAATGGCGCCGCAGTAAACGCAATGGCACACCGCTATCGGTTTTACTTATGGATATAGACCATTTTAAACGTTACAACGATTGCTACGGACACCGTGCAGGCGATGAATGTTTAAAGGATGTTGCGCAAGCACTCGCAGCACAATGTGAACGAGGTAGTGACTTTATTGCTCGTTATGGCGGCGAAGAATTTGCAGCTGTGCTACCTGGAATGGATAAGCATGAAGCTATGGAGTTTGCTAACAAATTACGTAATGCTGTAAACGCTTTGAACATAGAGCATAAAGCCTCATTAAATGCGGACCACATCACTATAAGTATAGGTATTGCTACAACTCAAATGGGCAGAGTGTATGCTGAACAAGCATTACTAGAAGAGGCTGATTTAGGCTTATATGCCGCTAAAGATGCAGGGCGAGATAGAATAGTCGCACGCTAAAAACTTAATATACAAAAAACGCCAATATTCATATATTGGCGTTTTTGTATCAAACTACTTTTTGTCGGTTATTGCGTGATCATACCTAAAGCGGTGTCACCAATGCCCACTAACTTATCATTTTTAAATACAAGTGGCGTACATTCATCTTTCGTTGTTTTAGAATCTGAATGCTGGCTATGAGTTACATAAAAAAGTACTTGGTATACATCGTCATCTTTTTTTAATAGCTCTGTGAAATTAGGCGTTTTTAATTGCGTTAAAACAGATTGATAGCTGCTATCCATTTTTAGCTCTGATATAGCCTCACGATTATTTTTATGTTGTGCTTGCCAGCTAGATGAGTTTTTCCCTGCCCAATGCGTCTCAGCTTCACCATCAGATACGGCAATAACACAGCCTGTTAAAAATGGAGCGATTAAAGCGGCTGCTAAAAGTGATTTTTTCATTTTTATTTACCTTAATAATATTTTTAATTGGTTATTAGCTGTATTAAAGCAAAGAGTAGACCATATTTATAAGTTGTTATAAATCAGTTTGTTAAGTGAGTTAAGCTGTTTTTATCTAATAAAACATTAAATATATTAGTAAAAACAGCCATTTTTTAGCTTATTTGATTACTGCAATAAAATCACTACACCAAACGGTTACGTGATTCGGCTTTAGTAAATGCCGCAATGTTTAAACTTACTTCATTAATTAAGCGCACAATAGATTCAGTACTTGCCCATGCTATATGCGGAGTAAGTAATAAGTTATTGCCTTTATAATTAGCTAGCGGGTTTGAAAGCTCAGCAGGTTCTTTAGTTAGTACATCAACACCGGCTCCTGCAATTAAGTTTTGCTCAAGCGCTGTTGCTAAGTCGGCTTCGTTAATAATACCACCACGTGCAGTGTTAATTATTATAGCGTTTGGCTTCATCACTTTAAGCTCATTAAGCGCTATTAGATCGCGTGTTTCATCTGTTAGCGGGCAGTGTACACTGATTATATCGGCTGTTTTAATAACGTCTTCAAAAGGCGTACGACCATCGCGACAAGCAACTCCTTTACGCTCTGCAACAATAACATTAGCGCCAAATGCCTCAGCCACTTTAGCAACGCCTTTGCCTAATGTACCGCCACCTATAATGGCAAATGTTTTACCTTGTAAATCATTAAAGCTGTAATCGAGTATGCAAAACATTTCGCTTTTTTGCCACGCGCCCTGCTGGCAATCTGCCTGATAGCGATGTGTATTACCCAGTAAGTTAGTAATTAAAGAAAACGTATGCTGAACAACAGAAGGCGTTGAATAACCAGCTACATTAGTGACTGCAATACCAAATTCTTTAGCGGCTTCTAAATCAACATTATTAGTACCGGTTGCACTTACACAAATTAACTTAAGCTGTGTTAGTTGGCTAATTGTGTCGCGATTTAAAACTGCTTTATTAGTGATTAATACATCTGCGCCTTGGCAGTGTTCAATAACTTGCTCTGGGCTAGTAAGTTCATAAGTCGTTAATTTACCAAGTTGTTCAATACAAGTAAGAGACGTTTTAGCTAACGTAGCGTTATCAAGAATAGTAATGTTCATTATGAGCCCTAAAATAAGTGGATCTAAAAGAGTTAAAATCGTAAAAAGAGGCCTACGATCCAGCAAAAATCTAAAATATGGGCTTAAGGTACTACGAAAGAAAGCCTTTGTTAATGGTATTACTACCAAATGATTAGAGGACATGTAATTAGAGGATTTAGTATTAGTGGTCTGCCCACTAGCTGATTGAGAACATGGTATTTTTATCAACTGATCAGTTTTTTGCACTTTTAAGCAAGCTCATGGTCTTAGATAGAAGGTAATTAAACTCGGCTTTAAATAGATTTATAGCGAGTTGCTAAAAATAAAAATCGTTTTTTGGTTATTTCGCATTTTAGATTGGCTGAGTTATAATCGGATATAGACATAAACGGTGCGCTTTGGCGTGCCGTTTTTTAACATTGTAGATGTAGTAATGAGTGAATTAGAAGATAAATACGCAGATATACGCCCATACAACGACGACGAAGTTGCGGCGTCGCTTACTCGTTTAATTAACGATAATGCGTTTATTGATGTAATAGCAAAGTATAATTTACCGCGCTTCTTATCGGCAGTGCCTTTTATTGCGCGCCCATTAGTAAGAAGTCAGTTACGTAAAAAGTGGGGCAAAGTAAGCACCGTTGAAGACGTACAAAACGAAGTAGCGCAATACTTAGATAAATTAGTAAAACGCACCACGTCAAAAGTAACCTTCTCTGGATTAGATCAGTTAGACGCTGATCAGGCCTATTTATTTATTTCAAATCACAGAGATATAGTGCTTGATCCTGCATTAGTTAACTGGGGTTTATATCAACATAAAATGAAAACAGTGCGTATTGCTATTGGCGATAATTTATTGCAAATACCTTACATTACTGAGCTTATGCGTTTAAACAAAAGCTTTATCGTTAAGCGCTCTGCTAAAGCGCCAAAAGAGATGTTAAAAGCACTTACTCAGTTATCGTCATACATTTACGATTCTGTAATCGGTGGAAATTCTATTTGGATTGCACAAAAAGAAGGGCGTGCAAAAGACGGTTTTGATCAAACTGATCCTGCGCTTTTAAAAATGCTGCAGTTGAACGGACGTAAACAAAAGAAAGAGTTTGGCGATTATATTAAAGAGTTGAAAATAGTGCCTGTTTCTATTTCTTATCAATATGAGCCGTGTGCAATTGCTAAAGCTAAAGAGCTTTACCATAAACAGCATCACGGTGAATATATTAAGTCGGCTGGTGAGGACATTGCGAGTATTGTTGAAGGTTTTAGTACTGCTAAAGGGCATGTGCATTTAGCGTTTGGGCAACCAATTGAATCTAAATGTGATAGTGCGGAAGAGCTTGCTAAAACAATTGATAGGCAAATTGTTGATTCGTTTTATTTACACCCAGGCAATTACATCGCTGGTGGTTGTAAAGATGCGGTAATAGACTCTCCTGATACAGCGACATTTGAACAACGTTTAGCTTGTGTACCTGAAGAGTTGAAACCATTAGTACTGGCTATGTACGCTAAGCCGTTTCATCGTAAAACAGAGATAAACACAAATAGCTGCGAGCATTAATACTCATCGCTTTATAGCCCCTAGCTTAATGAAAGTAAGCAGCAATTAAATTGCTGCTTTTTTTTTGCTCAAGAATGACGCTATACTAAGTACCTCTTATTAAACGGTGCTAATGCTATGCAACAAATTGAAATATTTGATATTCCAAGTCCTTGCAAAAGTATTTGTTTAGTTAATAACAGAGGATATTGTAAGGGGTGTTATCGTAGTCGTGATGAGCGCTTTTCGTGGAATACCTTAACTAACGACCAAAAAAAGAAAGTGCTTATTTTATGCCAGCAGCGCTATAAACGTTACCTACAAAAAAAACAGCAAAGTGCAGTGCCAAGCACACAGGCAGAGCAGCAAGGATTCGACTTTTAAAAGCTCAACCCATACTTGGCTCTTAATGCGTATACGGTACCGTTGTCAGTTAGGTTAATTAATGACATTTTAAGTTTTTCGACTAAGTTTTTATTACGTTTATTTAAATAATGATAAAGCGGATACGTACTCAATACTTCTTTTTCAAAGCAACCTTGGGGTGTAGGGAGATCGTTATTTTGCATTATAAAGTTAATCATTAAAGCCCCTTGTACTTTTTGCTGAGCTAGTAAATTAAGCTGGGCATTCATACTTTTAACTTTAATAATATTTCCTGCAAATTGTGTACTTGCTAAATAATGCTCTTGGACAGGGTAGCCATCAACAATTGCGACACTATCGAGTTGTTCTAAACTGCGAGGTAAACAATTTTTATATAATACTAAGTCAAACTTAAAGAGCTCATAATCGACCCTAATTAAGTTCTCATAGTTTTCTTCAACACTTATATCTCTTCCCAATTGTCCATCAAGTACGCCATTATTTGCCGCAAGCAAAGCATTTTGACGGCTAAAGTCGATAATATGTATTTTAAAACCTATATCTGCGTATGCTAATTTTAAAAGCTCTAAGGCATAATCAGCTTGGGGTGTACTTTGCGGGCGGTTAAAAGTGAGGTTGTATTGATGGCTAAAACAAGGTGCAATAAAAAATAAATTTACCAATAATAACAAGATACTAAAACGTCTGTTCATTATCGGTTCCAATTACTACAGAAATAAATAAAATAAGACGCGTATAATAACAAGGAGATTACCTCTTGCCCAGTTTCGGGGTTAATCAATTAACTTTAAAAGCAAATGAGGAAGTATTGTGAGTTTTAATTTATGCCTATTACCACGCGAAGAAAAATACCAAATTCAGTTAGATTATGAAGCGTCTTTTTGGGCGTATCAGATTAAGCGTAATAAAAAAACGAGAGAGCAAGTTTATAACACAATCCATAGCCGTCCAATGGCTGAGCAAATGGTTTTGAAGCAAAAGTTTGAGCAATATTTAGCGCTAATGCTTAGCTAAGTGTTGATATAAAAATGTATATAGTTGAATTGCTGGATGGGCTAAAAATTCCACTCGTTAATAAATTTTATAAAAAACATAATGTAAGAGGGCGGGCTAATAAACAAGATAAGGTATGGGTTACTTACTATAATAATGAAATAGTTGCGGCGTGTAGGCTACAAGATAAAACAGAATTTTTATTTTTATCTACTGTTTTTGTGGCTCTTGATCATCGCGGTAACGGTGTTGCTACACAATTGCTATCTACACTCTTAAAGTCGCAAAATAAGGTGATTAATACCTTCGCATATAAAAACGTAGTTGATTTATATTGTGCTATTGGTTTTAACCAAATGTTAACATATACTCTTGCTTTACAAGTACTTTTTGATACTTATAAACATCGAAATATAGTCGCTCTAGAGTACCCATAATAATAATTAATAATATGGAATAAGCATGAGTAAATGCGTTAATGGGATCATTAGTTGCTTTGTAGTTTTAATAACTATTCTAAGTTGCCAAGTAGGCGCACAAGTAAAACGTTTATCCCCAAGCGAAGGCTTATCGCAAAGCTACGTCAATACTATGCTTATCGACACTAATGGTTACCTTTGGCTTTCTACTGAGGCAGGGCTTAATCGTTATGATGGCTATCAAGTTATTCCAATAAACGGTCCTAATGGTGAATTAGAAGAAGCGATCATTGATCGTATTTACCAAGACCCCCAAGGACACATTTGGATAGCCTCTTTACTTGCAGGACTATTTAGGTACGACCCCGTAACAGATTCATATCAGCAGTTTTTAGAAAAACCCACCAGTGAAGAAGAAATTATCAATCAGTCTGTTTTTAGTATGGTGGCCGTTGATAAAAAAACACTGTGGATTGGACGCGGGCGCGACTTTGCAAAGCTTGATATAGCAACCGGAAAAATCACAACTATTTTTGAGCTGCCCGCTAAATATAAAAATACCCTGGTAAGAAAGTTATTTGCCTACAATGGTTATATATTTATAGGTACCAGCCATGGTGCGTATGTATTTGATATTACCACAGAGCAAGTTAGACCTCTACAGCACTTAAAAGGTGAGGCTGAGCATATTTACCAAAATAATGTTAAGTCGTTCGCACTCGGTGAAAATAAAAAGTTATTAGTTGGGGCTGTACAAGGTTTATACGAAGTTGATATTAGTAACTTATCAAAAATGTTTGAACGCCCAGATTTACCTTTTAAAAGTAAAGTATTACTCAATGATTTAAATGTGTGGAGCATAGTAAACGAACACGGAAAAATAGATTTAGCCACAGATAAAGGCTTGTTTAAATTTGATTTAAGCACCGGAGAAATGATCAAAAATACCCGAATAGCCCAAAGTAAGTACACACTTGCTGATACCAGTATTATTGATATGGCTAAAGATAAATCGGGTGGTACGTGGGTTGCGACTAAAACTGATGGTGCATTTTACTTATCTCACGACAGCTATCATTTCAATAATGTCGATGGCACTTTGCTCGGAGGCGATGGTTTATCGCATCATTCTATTTGGGGTATTACCGAGTATAAAGACAAGCTTTGGCTTGCAACGCACAATGGTATTACTGAAGTTGATTTAAAAACAAATATTGGCAAAGTTTATTTAAAAGACTACAAAGTCGACTTACTCACCACTGAGTTTACCGTATACGAAATAACGCCTTATAAAGATAATTTATGGCTTTATACAAACCGTGGTTTGTTTATTTTTGACCCTGTAACTCACCAAGTTAGCGAACCTAAAGTGCATGACCCTGCTAATCAAGAGTTGATTACGGGTAGGGTACATGGCGTTACATTAATGCCAAATGGCGATCTATACTTTGTGCACTCAGATCATGGGGTATTTATATACAATATAGATTCTCAAGTAATAACGCGTTTGGGTGGCCAGTTTGATCAATTTGAACCCTTTTTAGCCCACGGCTTTTTACCCGCGCTGAGTAATAAACCAGACTCGCCACTGTTTTTTAATGCGGGTATTTTATATCAAGTAAATCCAAGTGATTTAGCACTAAAAATGATTTACAAAGTGCCAAAGCAGCATGAAAACGTAGCCATTAGCGTGCTTTCTTATTTAATTGATAACAACAATATATTGTGGATATCACTTTCTAATTTTGGCTTGATAGGCCTTGACGCGACTACCTACCAGTTAGTTCATACAATCGATTTAGAAAAAAATAAGCTAGGTACATTACTTTACGATATGGTGCTAGATGACGATGGCATGATTTGGATGAGTAGTCATAAAGGTATTTGGCGATTAAACCCAGAAACACTTCATTTTCAGCAGTTTTCTACATCTGAAGGGTTACTTTCAGCTGAGTTTAATAGTAACGCAATGGCACAGCTTAAAGATGGTCGTATTGCGTACGGTAGCTTAAAAGGCTTTACCTATTTTCATCCAATGGAGAACCAAAATTATCAATCGCTTATTGATCACGTAAATATTACGCGGGTTGATTTAATGTCGCGAGATTTATCGCTTGATTTAAAACAGCCGCTTAATGAAGTGGTGCTAAACCATGATGATATAGGACTTGAGGTGGCATTTTCGGCCATGGCATTTAGCAATCAAGAACGCATTATTTATGAGTATCAACTCGATAACGGGCAAAAAAGTTATACCCGAAATAATAACCGTGTATTGTTCCCTAAATTGAATCCAGGTAATTATCAATTAAAAGTTTGGGCTAAAGATCCGCTAACTGGCGAATATACCTCACCTGCTATTTTAAAAATAAAAGTAAAATATCCGCTTTGGCGCGCACCTTATTTTATGGTGCTTTACGGTATGCTATTTATTGGTTTTATTGCCATGTGGGTTATGCGCCGCAATAAAATTCAACGTATTTTATTAGCGGCAAATAAAGAAAGTAAAGAAAGCGAAGCGCGTTTAAAACTCGCGCTTGAAGGCAGCGAATCGGGTGTTTGGGATTGGGAATCAAGTAACCCAAGTATTTATCAACCTCGTTTAGTAAGTGAGCTAGGCTACGAAAATGAAACAGTAAGCCTTGACGAGTACTTATCTAAAATTCACCCGCAAGACAAACAGCTATTTCGCTTAGAGTGGCTTGAGTTTTTATCTACCGAAAAAGGTTACTTTAACTGTACTTACCGTCTTCGCCATGCGAAAGGTTATTGGCGCTGGTATAAGGACTTTGGAAAAGTAGTTGAGTGGGACGATAAAACACCGCAAAAAGTAGCGGGTACCTACACAAATATGACCCGTGAGATGGTGTTTGAAGAACACGCTTTACTATTTACAGCAGCGTTTGAGCAAACCCGTGACTGGGTGTTTATACTCGATAAAAATTTAAATATTCGGGCTTCTAATAAATCACTACAAACGGCTTTTAATTTTTCTGCTGAGTCGTTATCTAGTCGAGCACTAAATTTAGGTATATCGCGCAGTAATCGTTTTGATTACTTACGCATAATGCAAAAACTGTCTGTTGGGGAGCACTTTTCGTGTGAAGACAGTGTAGTTTTAGCAAATGGTGAGTCACGCCATGTACTTGTGAAAATAAGTGCCGTTGCCGATAACGAACAGCGCCTTAATAGCTATGTTATTATTTTAACCGATATAAACGCTCAAAAATCAGCTGAAAACGAACTGCACTTATTAGCTAACTACGATGCCCTAACTGGCCTGCCAAATCGTACGCTATTTAATGATCGCGTAGAGCACGCCCTTGAGCAAGCAAAATTGCATGAATGCAAAGCGGCCTTATTACATATAAACATAAAGCGTTTTAAATACTTTAATGATTCTTTAGGGCATGAGGCGGCCGATGAGTTAATTAAAGAAGTGGCAGAGCGTTTAAGATGTTCACTGCGTCCATCGGATAGTGTAGCGAGATTTGGTGGCGATGAGTTTGTTGTACTGGTGGAAGATATTCATCAAATAGAGCAAGTACTTATTATATGCACTAAGTTAATGGATTGCGTGAATCAAAATATTGTGATTAATGGCCAAGTCGTTAATGTTAACTTGAGTATTGGCGTGGCTATTTCACCTGATGATGCGCAGCAAGGGCCTGCACTTTTAAAAGCTGCTAGCATCGCGTTATATCATGCAAAAGACTCTTTAGAAGGGCGCTACCAGTTTTATAAGCAAGAGATGAATCAGCATGTTCAAAGAGCACTACATCTTGAATCTCAGCTGACGAGAGCGTATCAAGAAGACGAATTTTGCAATTACTATCAGCCTATTATCAATGCTAAAAGTCAAAAAACAGAAGGCTTTGAAGTTCTGCTACGTTGGCCTGAAAATAAGCTGGTGCAAACTCAAGAGTTTTCCGTGGCAGCAGAAGGTATCGGCTTAATTACAAAAATTATGCTGCAGACTTTTGCGCGCGCTTTACTAGAGCTAAAAGAGTGGCGTAAAGCCTCACCTCATTTGTATCTTTCTATTAATTTATCGGCCCTCGATTTTGAGTTTGAAGATTTAGTGCCTGAGATTAGAAATGCGCTAAATCATGCGCAGGTATCATCAGAAGCCATTGTTTTTGAAATAACAGAGTCTGTACTTATGCGCGACTCTCACCAAGCTCTGCAAAGCATGGAGCAACTTAAAAAGTTAGGTTGCAGGCTTTACATGGATGACTTTGGTACGGGGTACGCATCGCTCACTTATTTAAAGCGCTTTCCGATTGATGTATTAAAAATTGATAGAAGCTTTGTAGAAGATATTGGGATTGATTCTGACGACGAAGCCATTATTCAGTCAACCCTTGCGTTGGCCCACAGCTTAGGAAAAGAGTGCGTTGCGGAGGGTGTAGAAAGCTCGCATCAACTTACCTTTTTAAAGGCTCGAGGATGCAAGCATTTCCAAGGGTATTTATTTAGTAAACCGGTACCAAATAACGAAGTGCTAGCACTTATTAATCGCGATTGGAGCGATATTTTCAATCAATAATAGGAATAGAAAATTAAGGGCGTTTACCACAATGGCGACAATAAATATGACTACTGTGCTGATTGAGTTGGGTCTTAATCGCTTTATTGGCCTCAAGTTTACTTAGCCCTAATTTGTAGCGTAGATCTTCTAAGTGTTCGTGTTGGGCTTGGTTAAGTGTGCCATCTTGAATTTGTTCATGCACAGCATCTTCAAAAAACTGACGGCGTTTACGTATTTGTTCTGAAAAACTAGACGCTAGCAAACCCGTAGGTATCGCAACCATTCCCATGCTGAGCAATGTAATCACACCACCGAAAAACTTACCCAATGGCGTTATAGGTACTACATCGCCATAACCAACGGTTGTTAATGTTGCCATTGCCCACCACATAGCCGCAGGAATAGAGCCAAATTTATCGGGCTGTATGTCGTGCTCAATTAAGTAAATTCCGCATGAAGCTAAAATAAGCACGACGGCCATAATAAAAAAAGCAGCCATTAATGAACTACCTTCATCGTTAAAGGCTTTTAAAAGTAGTTGCATAGCGCGTGAATAACGAGAGAGCTTAAATACTCTTAATAATCGCAGTACGCGTAAAAAACGTAAATCGAGCGGGAACAAAAACATCATTAAGCTAGGTAGAATCGCGATTAAGTCGATTAACGCCATTGGAGATAAGAAGTAATGTAATCTACGTTTAGCGTTAGAGCCTTCAATAGCAGCATACTGTATTTTATCCACGCAGGCCCAAAGTCTTGCTAGGTATTCAACAGCAAAAATAGTGACAGAGACAATTTCTAAAACTAAAAATTCGTCATAATATTCAAGCGCTACACTGGGAATAGACTCAATAACAATGGCTATAACGTTAGCCATAATTAAGCTAATAAGCATAATATCCAAAATATGCCCAGCACGGTGATACTCTCCTGTGCCTTCAAATAGGCAAGCCATTTTTTTTCTTAAAGTTTGCGGATTATTCATTATTAAGTTTAAGCACCATATTAATACTGCCTTCTTCAAAGTCGCGACTAATTTTAAAACCCAACTTTCGGGCAAGCTCAATCATGCCGGTGTTCTCTGGCAGTGTTATACCTTCAACCGACTCCACACCTTGGCGTTTGCAGTGGCTAATTGCTGCGCTCATTAGTATGCGACCAAGCCCTAAGCCTTGGCAGTCTGAACGCACTACAATGGCAAATTCAGCATGTAAGTTATCGGGGTCCATAATAACGCGAGACACACCCAGTGTTCGGGTTTTACCTTCAAAGCGTTGGCAAACAATAAACGCCATTTCGCGGTCATAATCAATTTGCGTCATTTTAGCGAGTTGGTCGTGGTTAAACTGTGGCAGCTCGCCAAAAAAGCGTTTGTACCTGTCTTCTTTATTAAGCGATTCATCAAATGCTTTATGAGCTTGTTCATCTTCTGGCTTTATCGGTCTGAGTGTAGCTTTGGTGTTGTTTTTAAGTGTTACTACTTCAACAAGTTCAATAGGGTAGGGACGAATAGATAAACGCTTACGATTGCTCTGAGTTTGATAGCGGTTAAGTGTCATCGTGGCATCGAGTACTAAAAACTGTCCGTTGCTGGCAAGGATAGGGTTTAGTTCCATAGAGCTTATATCAGGCTGATCAATCACTAGCTGAGAAATACGCGTTAGCAGTGCACACAAGCGATACTTATCAACCTTTTCGGGTAATATGCGCTCTTTTAATACGCCTTTATCGTGCGCTGCTGCAATTAAATACTTTGCTAAGTTCATATTCAGTGGAGGTAGAGCAACGGCGGCTTGCGCATATTCAAGGCCGGTGCCTGCTTCACCTAATAATATAACCGGGCCAAAGTTGGGCTCTGTTTTAATCGCAATTCGCAGCTCATTTGCGCCTGCTCGTGGCGCCATTTTTTGTAATGAGAACCCTTCAATAACAGCATCTGGGTAAGTGTTTTTAATACGTATAAGCATTGCAAAAGCGGTTTGCTCAACCTCGTTAGCATCATTTAGGTTAAGTACTACACCACCTACTTCAGATTTTGAGGCAATACTTGGGCTAATGAGCTTTAACGCTACTGGAAAACCAAGCTCTATGGCTTGCTCTTTGGCTTCTGTTGGGGTGTAAGCGACCTCAGTTTGAATGCATTTAATACCATAATGATTTAATACTTGGCTTGCCTGATGGGTAGGTAAGTAGCTTTGCCCGTCATCTATAAATTCATTAATAAGTGTTTTAGCAGCCACTTTATTTATTTTTGCGTCATCAGTATTCGATTCAGGCGTTTGCGTTAAATGCTTTTGGTTACGGCGATACGTCACCAAGTGCATAAATGCGCCAACGGCTCCCTCGGGTGTTCTATAAGTAGGTATTGCGTTGTTAGAACACACTTTTCTGGCGGCGTAAGATGCATCTTCACCCATAAAGTTAGTTATAACGTAAGGGCGTGCCATTTTGGGTAATTTTTGCAAAGTTTCTACAATAATGTTGGCGTAGTCTTCGCTGGGTGCAAGTGCAGACGGTGTGTGGATAATCAGTAAGTTTTTAACTTCTTTCGCATGAAGTAAAATCTCTAATGCTTGCTTGTAACGCCCAGGTGCTGAGTCGCCAAAAATATCCACAGGGTTTGAGGTGGTTTCTGATTGCGGAATTACTTTATTTAGCGCATTTCGGGTTTCAATGCTTAGTTCTGCTAATTTACCGGAGCTTTGAATTAGCTCATCAACGGCCATAACACCCGGGCCGCCACCATTAGTTAAAATAGTCAGTTGCTCTACTTTTAATAATTTGGGGTGCATGGCGAGTGTTTGTGTCGCTGCAAACAGTTCACGTAAGTCATTTACGCGCAGCATACCCGCTCGTTGAAATAACGCATCGTAAACAGCATCAGAGCTTTGCTTTCCGCCGGTGTGAATTTCGGCCGCGAGTGCGCCGGCACTTGTTTTACCTGTTTTAATCGCAATCACAGGTTTACTAAAAGCCGCAGCTCTAGCTGCTGATATAAATCCACGAATATCTTCAATGTTATCAATGTAGAGTAAAATAGCTTTGGTTTTAGCATCGCGACCTAAAAAGTCGAGTAGTTCATTAAAGTTTATATCAAGGCAATCACCTACTGATACAAAATATGAAAAGCCAATTTCTTTGTTTTTAGCCCAATCTAAAATGGTTGAACATACTGCTGCTGATTGCGATACAAATGCAATTTTACCTGGGCTTGCTACGGTATGTGAAAAGCTCGCATTTAAACCAATATGAGGAATTAGTAAGCCTAAACAATTCGGCCCAAGCAAAGTAACCTGCTTGGCTTGAGCGCAGGCTTTAAGCGCACTTTTTTGCTCCCCAGAAAGCCCATCGGCAATAACAATAGCTGTTTTACAGCCAAGTTCTCCAAGCTGCTCAATAATATCAATTAAGGTGTTTTTGTTAGTACAAATAACAGCAAGATCGGGTACTTTTGGCAAATCAGCAATAGAGGGGTAAGCAAGTACCCCGTGAACGGCTGTATGGCTTGGAGTAACAGGCATTATCGGGCCTTTAAAGCCGCCTTGAAGTAAGTTGCGCATAACCACAAAACCAGCACGCGTTGATATATTCGAGGCACCAATAACGGCCACTGAGCTTGGATTAAAAAACTGGGTAATGCGCTTAAGGCTCATGGTTTTTCCTAGGCTGATTAAATTTTGCGTTATTTATAGTCTCAATGTACCCTGTTTACTGTGTTATTTCGAGCGTCTAGATGCTTATTATTGATATCAATCAAGGAGATTATCGTGAATAAAACATCCGGTTTTTACATTGTTATCGCGGCTATTTGTTTAAGTATAGGCTTAATTAGCTTAGGGTTTATTTTAAAGAGCACAGCTCTTAGCGTGAAAGAGATGGAACGTACTGTGCAAGTTAAGGGATTGGCCGAGCGAGAAGTCATTGCCGATACGGTAATTTGGCCTCTGCAATTTAGTGATGCCGATAATAACCTTGAAAAATTAGTCAGCAGAGTTGAGAAAAAAAATGATGCTGTTACTGCTTTTTTAAAACTGCATGGTTTTGACGACGATGAAATAACAATAGGTAGCCAGTCCGTTATTGATAAGCAAGCACGCGAATACAGTAATGAAAATCAGCAATTTAGATACATAGTGCGCTCAAATATTATAGTTTATTCAGATGCGCCAGATAAAGTACAAAACGCGCTGAGTAAAGTAAGCCAGCTTGCTAAACAAGATATCGCGATAGTGCAGGACAGCTACGAAACAAAAGTTGAATACATTTTTACAGGCCTCAATGATGTAAAGCCTGCGATGGTGCAAGAAGCAACTGAAAAAGCGCGAGAGGTCGCTAATAAATTTGCCAAAGATTCTAATTCAAAATTAGGCAAAATAAAAACCGCTCGCCAAGGGCAATTTAGTATTAGTAATCGAGATTCAAACACACCACAAATAAAAAACATAAGAGTGGTGACCAGCGTTGAATATTATTTAAATGACTAGGGCCTGTTGACCTTTCAGGATTAAAATTTGTTCAATCTAGGGGCGATTTAATCGCGGCGTGAGATTTGTAACCTAGCGGGCTAAGTAAAAACCGAGCAAAGCTTCCGCGTCCTGCTCACGCCCCTTACCTACATCCATGTAGGCAACAAAGAGTAAATTGCCCCTAGGCAGAACCCTTCGGGCAGCGCATGTTTGGCATTTATTCCACGTTATCGCCTATTTATGGGGAATAACCACACTGCATAGGCTCTGCCTTGCCTAAATACCAAACATACTGCTGCAAATTTAACCTCGAAAGATAAACAGGCCCTAGGAAATAATATGTCAGAGTCTAAATATGGTCAGTTTGTACTGGCTCCCCGTTCGTACTTTTTTACTGCTATAGCGAGCGTGGTATTTGCGTTTATAGGCTTCAGTTATAATGCATGGCGAATGGAAGCAAGTGAAGAGAACAACAATACACGTATTGCTAGCTTTCAAATATTACAAGAACTAGCCGAGCTTGAGCTTATAGTATTTGCAGCGCATTACGATAATAACAAAATAGATGGTAGCCCTAGAAAAGGCTGGGTTAAAGTTAACTTAATTCACGACTTAAGCTACTTAGCCGTTGATAAAGTACATTTAAAAACAAAAGACTTACAAAAGGTCTGGCAAACAAATTGGCCAAATATGGTTGAGCACGAAAGTGCTGCGCAATCCATTACACACGCTATAGATAGTGTGCGTATAGAAGTAGTGGGTGAGTTAAAGCGCCTTGATTAGGTGCACAACTTGCGCCGTTGATCGTTGCAAGTAAGCAGCGCTTAGTAAAATCGTGGTTTCGTTAAGTTTTTGTCCTTTTAATACGTTAATAAGCTGCTGTTTTGCATTCGGATTTTGTTTTTGTTCTATTTCCATAAGAGCTAATAACGCTGAGAATTCATGCTTAACTGGTGTGTTAGGTTTATCAGCGTAAGCAATATAGCTGGCAACCGGTGTTAACCCTTGTTGATTTGGCTGCGCAAGCGCTTTAACTAAGTCATCATTTGATTCAAACAACATTAAAGAGCGCACATAGTTAAATGGCAGCTTTGTAGCATCAGCATGTTTAAACACATTGTGCAGTACGTTATTTCCTTGGGTATCTTGTGCTAAAAAGCCTTTATTAAGTTTGAGCGCAGGGGTAAAAAAGCTTAACGCATCAATACTGGTGAGTTGGTTAATAAAAGGAGACGGTGGTGTGTTAGTGGTTAAAATACGCTTGGCAACATTTTGCATAAAATCGTACTTAATGCTTAACCGCTCAGCGCTTTGAAATAAATGGTTAAGTTGCAAAGTTTGCTGGGCAGGACTTAACTGCTTAAAGTCGTTATTGAGCTCATTTAATTGCTGCTTTGAAATACGCGCATTAAGTAGTTGTATGCTTAAATCCATTATTATTTCCAAAATCTTTTTTGCTACTATAAAACAAAAAAGGTCGCAGATGCGACCTTTTCATATTTAAAGCAATTGTTTAAATTGGTTTTAAGCCTTTTTGCTTGCTACCCATTCATTAACAAAGTTTTCTAGCACGTTAAGTGGTACTGGACCATTTTTAAGTACTACGTCGTGGAACTGGCGAATATCAAACTTATCACCAAGCTGCTTTTTAGCATCTTCACGAAGCTCTAGAATCTTAAGCATACCCACTTTATAAGCCGTTGCTTGTGAAGGCATTACAATGTGACGCTCAACCATTTTAACACCGTCAGATGTTGCATTAGGCGTGTTATTTACGTAGTAATCAATACCTTCTTGGCGAGTCCACTTCATTGCGTGAATACCTGTATCAACCACTAAGCGACATGCGCGCCATAATTCCATTGAAAGGCGACCAAAATCTGAATAAGGGTCTGAGTACATGCCCATTTCTTTTGGAATGAACTCTGAGTATAAACCCCAGCCTTCAATATACGCTGTATAGCCACCAAATTTACGGAACTTAGGAATACCTTCTAGTTCTTGTGAAATAGCTATTTGCATATGGTGGCCCGGAATACCTTCGTGGTAAGCCAGTGCTTCCATTTGATACGTTGGCATTGCTTCCATATCGTAAAGATTAGCGTAGTAAACACCTGGGCGAGAGCCGTCTGGAGCAGGCTGTTGGTAAAATGCTTTACCTGCCGCTTTTTCACGGAATGCTTCAACTGCTTTTACTTTTAAACCGGCTTTTGGTTTAACAATAAATAGCTCATCTAAACGCGTTTTCATTGTATCAATAAGGCCCGTTGCTTCATCTAGGTAGCGTTGCTTACCTTGTGCATCATTAGGGTAGTAAAATTGCTTGTCAGTTTTCATAAACTGCATAAACGCTTTTAAGTCGCCTTTAAAGCCCACTTTATCTTTAATTTCACGCATTTCATCATGAATACGTGTCACTTCAGATAGGCCAATTGCATGAATTTCTTTAGCCGTTAAATCGGTTGTTGTAGTGCGCTTAAGTGCATTGTTATAAAACGCTTCACCGTCAGGTAGTTTCCATGCGCCATCACGGTCATCTGCACGTTTTTCAAGCTGTGCTAGGTAATTAATTAGCTTAGAGTAAGACGGTTTAACAGCCGATTTTAATGCATCAGATGCATCGCTGATTAACGAATCTTTTTCGTCTTGGCTAATTTCAAGCGCTGTTACTTTACGTTTAAAGTCGGCAAGTAAAGTAGAGTCCTCACCTTTATCAAATGGTGCGCCGTGAATAATATTTTTGCTTGAATCAATAACATGTGGGAACACAAATTTAGGGGCAATAATGCCTTTTTTTGCTCGTACAGTTAAGTCAATAATAAGCTGATCAATAACACCAGTTACACCATTTAAACGTGAAATGTAGTCTTTAGCTTCTTTTACATTACTAATTGAGTGCTGATTAATTAAAAATGCAGGGATCATAGAATGCGTACCAAACATTTGGTTCACAGGGTAGTTATGGTAACGCCATTTAAAATCAGCAATTGAGCTTTCAAGATCTTGTTTTTTTAAGTCGTAGCTTACTTTTGTTGCATCATCTAATAAATCACGGCTAATTGCTTTTAGTGCAACTAGGTCAGCTTTTGTTTGTGCTAAATCTTTAAGCTGTCTCTCTTCGCTGCCATCGTCCCACTTATCGTAATCTTGCTTAATACCCATGTATGTTTGATATACAGGGCTGCTCATTACGTCGCGGTTAAATGTATCTTCAAAAAAAGCATTCGCTTTGTCTATTTCACTTTGTTGTGATTGAACTGCTTGTGCAATAGGAGCTGAAGTCGCTTGTTGTGTTGTTTGCTGACAACCAGCAAGTAGTGCAACGCTTACTGCCGCTGCAATAAAAGTAAGTTTACGCATTGTTTTCCCTTTTGTTGTTAGAAACCCATTAGGGTATTTTATATTTATTTTTTTGCTTAATAGAACGTGTAGTATCAAGTACTACACGAACAATTCTAGCAGGTCATTTAAAAAGCGATGACCTTTTAAGCTTACTTGCCAATGGCTGTCTGTTTGAGTCAATAAACCTTTATTAATTGCTTGGTTTAATGCGCTTTGCTGACTTTGCAGTGGCAGTGTTGTTAGCTTATTAAAGTCGTTAATCGGGCAAGGCTCAACAAGGCGAAAGCGATTCATAAAAAATTCAAACGCTAAATCGTCTTGCTCTACATGCCAGCTTTTATACATATACGGTTTAATTAAATCCATATAGCCGCGTGGATGTTTAACCTTTTCGGTACGTGTAATAAGCCCTGTATTTGCATCAGTTACCTTACCATGCGCGCCGCAGCCAATACCGAGATAATCGCCAAAACGCCAATAATTTAAGTTATGTTGGCACTGATAGCCTGGTTTTGCATAGCCCGATATTTCGTATTGTATGTAACCTGCTTGAGCTAGTAACTCGACCCCTTGCTCTTGAATGTCCCACAGTATTTCGTCTTGTGGCAAGGTAGGTGGTTTTGAAGCAAACTGAGTATTGGGTTCAATAGTTAGTTGATACCAAGATATATGAGGAGGATCGAGCGCTATTATTTGTTTTAAATCACTCAGTGCATCATCAAGTGTTTGGCCTGGTAAGCCATGCATTAAATCAAGGTTAAAGCTGTTTAAACCGGCTTCTTTAGCTTGCTGAGCGGCATAATTAGCCTCGTCGCTGCCATGAATCCGACCAAGTGCTTTTAACTTGTCGTTTTGCATGCTTTGCACGCCAATAGAAATACGGTTAATACCTGCTTTTACGTAATCTTTAAAGCGACCTGTTTCTACCGTGCCAGGGTTGGCTTCAAGGGTAACTTCACAGTGCTCTTCAAGACCAATTAGGTTGTTGACTTCATTTAGTAAACGAGTATAAGCCGCGCCCGTTAATAAACTAGGAGTACCGCCACCAATAAAAATACTGTGAATTTTACGCCCTTGCACTAAGTGCAAATCTGCTTTTAAATCATCAATTAAATGCTGAACATATTCAGCTTCAGGTATTTCACCTTTTTGTCCGTGGCTATTAAAGTCGCAGTACGGGCATTTTTGCACGCACCAAGGCACGTGTACATATAAGCTCAGTGGTGGAAGGTTCACAGGCCGCCTTTTTGCTGTAGCTCTAGTAATAGTTTTTGTAGCGCTTGGCCGCGATGACTCACTGCATTTTTTTGCTCTTTTGTAAGCTCAGCACTGGTACAATTTTGCTCTGCTACAAAAAATACGGGATCGTAACCAAAGCCACCGTTGCCATTTTGAGTGAGCGTAATTTCGCCTTCCCAGCTTGCGCTGCAAATAAGAGGAGTGGGGTCATCTGCGTGGCGCATTAACACCAGTACACACCAAAAACGTGCACTGCGAATAGGGTTATTACCCAAATCTACAAGTAACTTATCAATGTTATCTTGATCGCTAGCATTAGGGCCTGCAAAGCGGGCTGAATACACACCGGGCGCACCATTTAAGCCATCAACTTCTAAACCAGAGTCATCGGCAATTGCAGGCATGCCAGTAATTTTAGCGGCATGGCGTGCTTTAATAATGGCATTTTCAACAAAGGTAGTGCCGGTTTCGGCAACTTCACCTACGTTAAAATCGCTTTGTGGAACTACATTAATATTTAAAGGGCTTAGCATGTTAGCTAGCTCATTTACTTTGCCAGGGTTACCTGTAGCAAGTACTAAAGTTTTGGTCATGTTATTAATCTACGTAAAATTTTTGCTGAAACTGTAATTTTTGAAATTGATTGTTTTGCTGTATTTCAATCTCAAAGCGTAAAATCTCTTCATTGGTATAATCAACTTGGGCAAGGTAGTAAATTGAATCACCTTCTTTTACTTCTTTAAAAGTAAGCGTTTGTTTGTTGCCAAGTAGGTTTTTTGCTGTGCCTGTAAGTTTTGCTGTTTGGGCTGTGTTTTCGGCATCATTTTTTAATATAGAAATATTTACAATACCTTTGTATCCACTTCGCTCAAGACCATACGCTGTTGCTATTTTTGGCTGAATAAAAGTAGAAGGAAAGGCGATGTAATGCACTTGCCAAGGCCCAAGCTCTTTATACTGTGCGCCTTGCATTTCTTCACTTTGCGCGTTAAACGTAAATGCTAAACAAGCAATAAAACAAAACTTAATTAAACGGTTCATTATGTATTCCTCAAAACATATAAAAAAGAGGCCTTTGGGCCTCTTTTACTCAAAAATCAAGTGCTTAGACTAAAAAGTCCATAAGCAGCATTTGCAAAAACTGAATACCAATAATAAGCACTAAAACTGATAAATCTAAGCCACCCATTGATGGCAATATTTTACGAATTGGTTTTAGCATTGGTTCAGTTAGCTGGTGAAAAACCGCTTCAATAGGGTTATAGCCTTGGCTAACCCAACTTAAAATAGCGCGAATAATAAGTACCCAAAATACTAAATTAAGACCTTCTTTTAGTACAGTTATTAGTGCTTGAATAAGTACTGGCTGTATTGCCCACGCGTTATATATAACCAGCATTAAAGTACTGATTTTGGCTACAGCCACTATAAATGCTAGCAACATAGATGCTAAATCAAGCCCACCAAATCCAGGAATGATTTTACGCAGAGGCTTTACTGCAAACGAAGTGGCTTTAACCACAAACTGGCTCATTGGATTATAAAAGTCGGCTTTTGCCCACTGCAGCCAAAAGCGCAGTAATACCACCATTAAAAACAAATCAAACAGGGTACTGATTAAAAATTGCATGGCATTCATAGTGTAACCTTCAATAAAAAAGTGGTTTTAAAGTTCTTTTTCCATTTGCTCTGCACGTGCAATACACGCATCCATAGCATCGCCAACGGTTTTAGTTAAGCCTTCATCTTTTAAGTGCTCAACAGCTGCGTGAGTAGTACCGCCTTTAGATGTTACGTTTGAACGCAGTTGCGAAATACTAATATCAGGCTGGCTAAGTGCCATTTCGGCAGCACCAAGTGCTGTTTGTTGTACCAGGCGACGAGCATCTTCATCGTTAAAGCCCAGTACTTTAGCTTTTTCTTCTATTGCTTCCATAAATAAGAAAAAGTAAGCAGGAGATGAGCCCGTAACCGCAATAATATCGTTAATTTGCGATTCTTTTTCAACCCATACAACAATGCCAGTGCATTCAAAAACTTGCTGTACAAATTCGTGCTCGCTTTGTGTTTCACCAGCGCCATATAAACCTGATACACCACGCCCTAATAAAGACGGTGTGTTTGGCATACAGCGCACCATTTTAACGTCTTGACCAAGCATTTCGCGAAGGCGTTTTACAGTTAGGCCAGCAGCAACAGAAATAAACAGTTTGTCGCTAAAGTCGATGCCCGAATCTTGAAACGATTTACATAAATCGCCCATCATTTGTGGTTTAACAGACAAAACAATTACATCAGCATCGCGCAGGGCTTCGTTATTGTCACTGGTGGTTTGCACCTTGAAATCGGCTGCTACCTTTGCAAGCTTTTCTTGGTTGCGGTTAGTCGCAATAATATTACTTGCGTTAAAACCGTTTTTTACCATGCCACCAATAATGGCGTAGCTCATATTACCTGTGCCTATAAATGCGATTTTTTTATCTGACATAAATCTGTTATCACCTTTTAAGTTCGTGTTCCAAAAATGTCTGTGCCGACTCTTACCATGGTTGAGCCTGCACTAATGGCAGCTTCAACATCACCGCTCATACCCATCGACAAAGTATCTACTTGAGGATATTGGGTCTTTAGTTTATCAAAGCAAGTTTGTAATTGCTCAAAAGATTGAGTTTGAGCTAACGGATCGTCGCTTTTTGCGGGAATAGCCATTAAACCGCGAAGTGTTAAGTGCTCACATTGGTTAATAAACTCAGCAAGTTCAGAAATTTGCTCAACACTACAACCCGATTTGACGTCTTCTTCGCTTATATTTACTTGAATAAGTATATTAAGAGGCGGTTTATCGTCTGGGCGCTGTGAATCTAATCGCTTCGCTATTTTTATGCGATCAATACTTTGTACCCAGTCAAAGTTGGCAGCCACTAAGGCACTTTTATTTGATTGAATAGGGCCAATGAAATGCCAAATGATGTCGCTATATGACTGCAGTTGAGTTATTTTATCTATAGCCTCTTGAACATAAGATTCACCAAATTCGCGCTGGCCATGCTCATAAGCTGCTATAACATCTTCGCTTGGTTTAGTTTTAGACACTGCCAGTAGAGTGACTTCGTTAGTGTTTCGCTGTGCGTTTTTTGCCGCGTCTGCAATTCTAGCGTAGGCGGATGTGAGTCGTTCTGCTATTGTAACCATATATTTATCAGTTAGTTGTGGAGTCATAAATGGATATTACCGAATTATTAGCGTTTAGTGTGCAACACAAAGCATCCGATTTACATTTATCGTCGGGTGTTTCACCTATGATACGCGTAGACGGTGATGTTCGCCGCATTAATATACCAGCACTAGAAGACAAAGACGTAAACAGTCTGGTTTACGATATTATGAACGATAATCAACGCAAGGACTATGAACAAAATCTCGAAGTGGATTTTTCGTTTGAAGTACCTAATTTAGCACGTTTTCGTGTGAATGCGTTCAACTCTAATCGCGGGCCAGCTGCTGTATTTCGTACCATACCAAGTGAAGTGTTAACACTTGATGATTTAGGTGCGCCAGATATTTTTAAAACAATCTCTGATACCCCACGTGGACTCGTATTAGTGACAGGGCCTACAGGCTCAGGTAAATCAACAACACTTGCCGCTATGGTTGATTACATAAATCAAAATAAACATCACCATATTCTCACCATCGAAGATCCAATCGAGTTTGTTCACGATAATAAATTAAGCCTTATTAACCAACGAGAAGTACATCGCGATACTCATAGCTTCTCAAATGCGCTTCGTAGTGCACTGCGTGAAGATCCAGATGTAATACTCGTAGGTGAGTTACGTGATTTAGAAACAATTCGTCTTGCAATGACCGCAGCCGAAACCGGTCATTTAGTATTTGGTACGCTGCATACTACTTCTGCACCAAAAACCATTGACCGTATTATTGATGTATTCCCAGGTGAAGAAAAATCAATGGTGCGTTCAATGTTATCTGAATCTTTACGTGCTGTTATTTCGCAAACTTTACTTAAGAAAGTAGGAGGCGGGCGAGTTGCCGCACACGAAATTATGATTGCAGTACCCGCTATTCGTAACTTAATACGTGAAGATAAGATTGCACAAATGTATTCATCTATTCAAACCGGCGCGTCTGTAGGCATGCAAACAATGGATCAGTGCTTAACTAATTTAGTTAATCGCGGGATCATCACTACTGCCGCAGCGAAAGAAAAAGCACAAGACAAAACACAATTTGGTGGGTAAGAAATTATTATGGCTTTATCTTTAAACGACTTTTTACTCATCATGATTGAGAAAAAAGGATCTGACTTATTTGTATCGAGTCAGCTACCTGTAAGTGCAAAAATAAACGGCGAGCTAACAGCCCTCAGTGACGATAGGCTTACAGATGAGCAATCGCTTGAGTTAGTAGAATCTGCAATGAGCGAAAAGCAAAAAGCAGAATTTCATGCAACAAAAGAATGTAACTTTGCGATTGCCACTGACGAAGGGCGTTTTCGTATTTCTGCCTTTTGGCAGCGCGATAGAGCAGGCATGGTTATACGCCGCATTGTGACGCAAATACCTGATGTGAGTGAACTCGGGCTCCCCTCTATTCTTACCGACGTAATTATGTCTAAGCGTGGTCTTGTATTGTTTGTTGGTGGTACTGGTACTGGTAAATCAACTTCACTAGCTGCGCTTATTGGCTACAGAAACCGACATCAACGTGGTCATATACTGACGATTGAAGATCCGATTGAATTTGTTCATGAGCATCGTAAAAGTATAATTACTCAGCGCGAAGTAGGGCTTGATACCGAAAGCTTTGAGTCAGCACTTAAAAGCTCATTGCGCCAAGCTCCCGATGTAATTTTGATTGGTGAAATTCGCTCTCAAGAAACTATGGAATATGCACTAAGCTTTGCCGAAACAGGCCATTTGTGTGTTGCTACACTGCATGCAAATAATGCCAACCAAGCAATAGACCGTATCATGCACCTAGTACCAAAAGAAAAACACGATAAGCTTAAGTACGATTTAGCACTTAACTTACGTGCCATTGTTGCTCAGCAATTAGTACCGACTGCTGATGGCGAAAGCCGAGTTGCAGCTATTGAAATATTGCTTAACTCACCAATGGTTGCTGAACTGATTAAAAACGGTGATATTGGTGGTATTAAAGAGGCAATGGCTAAATCGAAAGAAATGGGCATGCAAACCTTTGACCAAGCGTTATTTGAGTTGTATAGGCAACAACGAATCAATTACGCTGATGCACTGCACCATGCTGATTCGCCAAATGATTTACGCTTAATGATTAAACTGCGTAATAACGAACAACAAGGCGCAGGCTTTTTACAAGGTGTAACGATAGATGGTTTAGATGGAAAAGACAGTAACTACTAAATGCTAAATGAAAAATATAAAAGCGCCAAGTTGGCGCTTTTATATTTTATACGGCCTTATTATTCACCGTAACTAGACTCAAAAAAACTTTCTAAAATAATAACCGCAGACATATTATCTACGTTACCTTTGCCTAAGTTTTTATAGCCACCACTTTCAAAAAGTCGCGCTTTAGCATCCGCGGTCGTTAAACGCTCGTCTTGTGTTTGCACTGGAATGCCATAATGATTATGTAATCTGTTGGCAAACTTTTTAGCTTTAAAGGTAACCTCTTGTGAGGTTCCATCCATATTTAGTGGTAAGCCAACAACCATTAAGTCAGGTTGCCACTCGGCGACTTGTACAGCAATATGCTCCCAATTAGGAATACCATCTTGTGCTTTTACAGCCTTGAGGCTAGATGCACTGCCAGTTAGTTCTTGCCCAATAGCAATACCAATACTTTTGGTGCCAAAGTCAAAGCCCATTACAGTGCGTTCGCCTTGCGGCTTAAGCGATTTTTTTGTCATGTGTATCTTGTTTAAGTTTGCTAAGAGTTAAGTGAGTATTATGCGTGACCCGCTTCAAGGCTGAGTTGGCTAATATCGAAGCCCAACATTGAAACTGCTTTTTCCCATCGCTTTTCAACGGGGGTATCAAAAATGATCTTCGGATCGGCTTCTATGATCAACCAGCTGTTATCAAGTAACTCTTGTTCGAGTTGGCCTTGCTCCCACCCTGAATAACCCAGTGTAATAATAAATTGATCAGGTGCTTGTGCAGTGGTTAAGTTTGCTAAAACGTCTTTTGAGGTAGTGATCATAATGTCACTACTAAGTTTTTGACTTGCTGAATAACCCGATTGAGGAGAGTGCAGTACAAAGCCACGGTCCGTTTTAACGGGCCCGCCAGCAAACACACTTACTTTTGCTGCGTTTTGAGTTTTGTCGTTATCGATTTCTATTTTATCTAAAAGTTCGCCAACAGTAACATCAATAGGTTGGTTTATTACCAAACCCATAGCCCCATCTTCGTTGTGCTCACAAATATAGGTAACAGCACGTTTAAAAAAAGGGTCTTGCATCGACGGCATCGCGATTAAAAAATGATTTTCTAATGATTGCATAGATTTCACCCTTTTTAGTTAATGAACTTTGAGTATGGCATAGTTATTTAAATAGACATAAAAAGCCCATTAAGTGTATGAAATACTTAGGCCTGTTGACCTTTCAGGATTAAAATTTGTTCTATCTAGGGGCGATTTAATTGCGGCGCGAGGTTTGTAACTTAGTGGGCTAAGTAAAAACCGAGCAACAAAGAGTAAATCCCCCCTAGGACGAACCCAAGGGCAGCGCGTGTTTGGCATTTATACTGCGTTATCGCCTATTTATGGGGAAAACCACACTACATAGACTCTGCCTAGTCTAAAAACCAAACACACTGCTGCAAGTTTAACCTCGAAAGATAAACAGGCCTCAGATTAATGGGCGTATTACTGTGGTAATTACTTACCTAATTTACGCTCAATGGCATCAAACAAAATACCTGTAATAGAAATATCATAAGCAGCTTCAATTTCGCGCACGCACGTTGGTGCAGTTACGTTAATTTCAGTTAATTTATCGCCAATAATATCTAAACCTACAAATATTAAGCCTTTTTCTTTAAGCGTTGGTGCAACCGCTTGCGCTATTTTTAAATCTGATTCGCTAAGCGGACGTGCTTCGCCTTTACCGCCAACAGCTAAATTACCGCGTGTTTCACCATTTTGTGGAATTCGCGCTAAACAATACGGTATCACTTCGCCATCAATAACCAATACGCGCTTGTCGCCTTGTTTGATCTCTGGGATGTAATTTTGCACCATAGCAAAGCGGCTGCCGTGCTCGGTTAGCGTTTCACAAATTACACCAATGTTGGCATCGTCTTCTCTAAGGCGAAAAATAGATGCGCCACCCATGCCATCAAGGGGTTTTAAAATAATGTCTTTATGCTCGGCTAAAAACTCACGAATTTGTTTTTGGCTGCGTGTAACCAAAGTATCAGGCGTATGCTCGCTAAACCATGCTGTAAATAGCTTTTCGTTAGCATCGCGAAGGCTTTGTGGCTTGTTAATTATTAACGTACCTTCTTGTTCTGCACGCTCTAAAATATACGTTGCGTAAATGTATTCAGTATCAAAAGGAGGATCTTTACGCATTAAAATTACATCAAGGTCGGCAAGGGCTATAGTGGCTTTTTCTTCAAGCTCGTACCATTTTTCTGCATTATTAAACACTTGCGCTTTAGACGCTGTAGCGTACGACTTACCTTTACGAAGAGATAAATCATCCATCTCCATATAATAAATTTCGTAGCCGCGTTCTTGCGCTTGCATCATCATTGCAAAACCGGTGTCTTTTTTGATGTTAAATCCACTAATAGGATCTGAAATAATACCTAACTTAATTGCCATGCGCTGTGCCTTACTATAAATGTTACTGTTTATATGAGGGTGCTTTTAGTTATTTCAATTAGCTAAATCGCCAAATTGAAGTTGTAATGCACTTAAGACCGTTAAAGCAGCCGTTTCTGTTCGTAAAACGCGCGGACCTAAGCGAATATCTACAAATTCTAGTTGTTTAGTTAGTACCATTTCATCGTCGGTAAAGCCGCCTTCAGGCCCGACTAAAAAGCGTACGCCATCTTTAGGTACGGTAATGGTTTTAATACTGTGCTCAGCACGAGGGTGAAGCGTGAGCTTAATTTCATTGGTTTGTTGTGCAAGCCACTGCTTTAAATCTACAGGAGGATGAATAATTGGCACAAAATTACGCCCAGATTGCTCTGCCGCTGCAATTGCTATTTTTTGCCATTGTTGGTGTTTTTTCTCAAGGCGATCGCCCATTAGTTTTACACCACAGCGCTGACTAAAAAGTGGGGTGATTTCGGTAATACCCAGTTCAACCGACTTTTGAATTGTAAAATCCATTTTGTCGCCACGCGAAACACACTGACCCAAATGAATTTTAAGCGGGGATTCTACATCGTGAGGATTAAGCTCCAATGGCATTACGACGACTGTTTTTTTTGTTACCTCAATTATTTCACTAAGGTATTCGCCGCCTTCGCCATTAAAAATAGATACATGCTCGCCTACTTTCATGCGCAGCACTCTGCCAATATGGCCAGCAGCATCGTCATCTAAAGCTACAGGGGTGTTTAGGGCAATACTCGATGTTTGATAAATATGAGGAACTCGCATAGGGCGTCACTTACTACTTAGCGTAAAAATATATACTGCTATGGTAAGTAAGCTGGCAGCTGTGCGCAATTATTTATTTTTATTAAGTTGCTCGGCGAGATCTATTAAATCTTGTGGTGTGTGCGCTATATCGTGGTGATTTTGCGAAGGTTCGGTTAATGTTTCGTCAGTAACCCGGCTTAGTGTATAGCCTGTATCATCAAGGTTTATTAAAAAGCGATCTTCATGTAACGAGTTATAAATAAAGCGCTGCTTATCACTTGCGAGTAAGTAATCGGCATTATTAAAAAGTACACCATGTAAATTATGATGCTCTTTTAAATAGTTAATGAGTTCAGATACGCTAATTTCGTTTTCAAGGTCGCAATAACTATAGTCTTTAATAAGCTCATCAAACATCATTTTTACTAACTGACGGGTATTACTGCCTGCTGCAATAAGCGTACTCGCTTTTGTTTTGCCATTATTATTTATATAGTATTCGGCAAATGCTCGGCTAAATTCGTTATCTATGTCGATTAGCAAATAGTTCGTGGCTTCAAGTGGCATAGGGCCTCGTTGCATCTAAGCAAAGTAATTACCTTAATACTTAAATGCAAACGATTTAATCGTTGCACTTTTAGTAAAGGCCTAAAGAGAAAACATACTAATAAGTAAATAGCCTATAGCACAAAAAACAGCAAACTCTATACATGCTACCCCAATATTATCTTGATGGTCTATTTCAAGAGCCGTATCAATATTTGGTAAAGAGATAACTTTTATCACATACGTTAAGCTGTAAAGCAGTATCCACATTACACCGCAATGCATAACGAGTGTAAATATGTTTTCTACCATTTTACCGTTTTGAAATGCTGCGCTAGATAAACCAGCATACACAGCCAATGCTAAACCGATTGATTTGCCAGCATACCTTATACCAATAGATGTATTCTCTAGGTTAAAGTTACTTTGTAGCGAAGCTCCTTGATTTGCTTTTGCAAAACGGTGTTCTCGTATTTTACTATCCAGTGCAAACATTCCCTGAAGCGTAAAAAAGCTAACACAAGCAATAAGTAAGTTGCTGAATCCTTGGGTGTGCGTCCACGTGTACAAGCCAAGTGCGATAATACAGTTAGCGATTAACATGCCTGAATCTACCAATGCAGCACATACATTTTGTTTTAGTATGGCAGCTTCTTCGTTAAACCTGTGAAGTATCCATTTTCTGTGAATTAAATGACCCACTTTTATAAAAGTGAATAAAAGAATAATAATAATTAACACTTTTAACGGGTTTGACTGTGCGGTACTTATGCTTATTTCGTCAAATAAGAAAGCCATAGTGGCTATAACAACTGATATTTCAGATGCAAAACTAATACCCATGGCAAAGTTGTCGTGTTGTGCTAGCTCATCTTTAAGCGCTTGTTTTGCTTTGATTTGAGTGACAACTCGTAAACAAAAAATAGTTATGCAAATAACCGCAAAACTAATGGCAATCGCAATAAAACTAGTGTTAGATAAAGACAAATATGACATGGTGATCCTAATTAAGTTAACCTTTCTAGGTTTTAATCATTCTAGTACGGTTATTGATGATATAAAAGAGAGGATTGATGAGTAACGTAAAGCAACTTCCTATTCAATTACAAAAACTTGGCTTGATGCGCTTTGAACAGTTATACCTGCAGCAAAGTAAACAAAGTGAAGTTGTAAGGTTATTAGCATTAAGCGACTTTGCTTGGCGCAGTTTAGAATCACAACCTGATTTAAATACTTGGCTATTATGCAAAGACGAAATACAAAATAGAGTAATAGATTCTCCTTTTAAAAACCTTAACTTAGCTGACATTGATGAAGTACAGTGCCATAAAGTACTTCGCCAATATCGTGAAAAGTACTGGCTCAAAGTCGCCTTTTTAGATTTATGCTGTAACAATCCCATTGCCGATAGTATTAATTACATAAGCCAACTGGCTGACATGCTAATAAATAGTGCTAACCAATGGGCGCATGCACAGGTGGCAAAAGTAAATGGTGAGCCGCTTGATGAGCAAAACCAAGCAATGCCATTAATGGTTTTAGGGATGGGGAAACTTGGCGGACAAGAGCTAAATTACTCCTCTGATATTGATCTTATTTTTGCATATCCGCGCAGTATAAAAACTCAAGGTGGCCGCAGAAGCCTTGAGGCCCAAGTATTTTATACCAAAGTTGCACAAAAGCTCATTGCATCACTTAACCAAGCCACCGGTGACGGACAAGTATTTAGAGTTGATATGCGCTTGCGCCCGTTTGGCGAAAGTGGTCCTTTGGTTATGAGCTTTAACGCTATTGAAGATTACTACCAAGAGCAAGGTCGCGATTGGGAGCGCTACGCAATGTTAAAAGGGCGCTTAATTGGCACGCCTAATAAATATTGGGATGAATTTATTAAGCTTTTAAAGCCGTTTGTTTATCGCCGGTATATTGATTTTTCGGTAATAGAATCCTTGCGTAAAATGAAGCTAATGATTGCACAAGAAGTGCGCCGAAAGCGCTTAACTAATAATATAAAACTCGGTGCAGGTGGCATACGTGAAGTTGAGTTTATAGTGCAAGCCCTGCAAATGGTACGAGGTGGGCGAGAGGCTAATTTACAAACTCAATCACTACTTAAAGCATTAAATGAGTTGGCACTCAACCAAGTTATTGATGAGCAAGAAGCAAGCGAACTTAAGCGCAATTATCTTTATTTACGAAAAGTAGAGCAGTACTTACAAATATTTGACGATCAGCAAACGCAAACACTTCCCGATGATGAATTAAATCAACAGCGTTTAAATTTATTATTAGAACAAGCCGATTTTGATGCCACTTTAAGCACTATTGAAAAGGTGATGAAGCAAGTTAACGGTGAGTTTGCACTCGTTATTGGCGAGGAAACTGCGCCACTTGATACCTGTGAAGGCGCATTTATTAGTGCTTGGGATCATGGCGATGTGAGCTTTTTAAAAGAAGCTAGAGATGAATGGCAAACACCCCTTAACGATTTTAAATTAAGGCTTTCTAAGGTAAATATAGGTAACCGAGGGCGTGAAACTCTTGATAAATTAATGCCTGTTTTATTAAGTCAGTTAAATGACTTTAATGCCAGCGCAGCTGCTTTTACAATGGTTTGCCAAATTTTTAATAAGATAATTTCACGTACTGCTTATTTAGAATTGCTATACGAAAACCAAGGTGCATTAAAGCAACTCGTTTTACTGTGTTGTCATAGCAAATGGATAGGCGAGCACATTTCTCGCTACCCTATATTGCTTGATGAGCTAATAGATCCGGCGGTTCTTTATAAACCGACACCATTAACTGCTTATAAAGATGAAATAAGACAGTATTTTTTACGAATAGAGCATGACGATTTAGAACTGCAAATGGAGTCGCTTAGGCAATTTAAGCAAACGCATCAATTACGAATTGCAGCTGCAGATGCAACTGGGGTTCTTGATGTAATGAAAGTAAGCGATCACTTAACAGTACTCGCTGAGGCGATAGTTGACCAAGCTGTTAATATTGCATGGCATAACACTGTTAAGCGTTTTGGCATGCCCCCTGGCACTGATGACGAAAACAAAGGCTTTGCTGTTATTGCATATGGTAAAACAGGTGGCTTAGAAGTAGGGTACGACTCAGATTTAGACTTAGTATTTGTACACAATCATGATGGCCCAAGCCAAACAAATGGTGAAAAACCGATAGATTCTCGGCAGTTTTATTTAAAGCTCGCTCAGCGCTTAATGCATTTGTTTAATACTCGTACTGCTTCAGGTATTTTGTATGAGCTCGATACGCGATTACGCCCTGAAGGTGCATCAGGTTTACTTGCTATCAATTTAGAGAGCTTTAATCACTATCAGCAAACTCAAGCATGGACGTGGGAACATCAAGCACTTGTGCGGGCTCGGTTAATTTTGGGCCAAGACGATCTGATAGATCGTTTTTCACAAATCCGTAAAAATATTCTTTGCCAAAAACGCGACGATGCCGTATTAAAAGCTGATGTGATAAAAATGCGCGAAAAAATGCGCGACCATCTAGCGAAAGGAAATACTGAGCAATTTGATTTAAAACAAGATGTTGGTGGTATGGCTGATATTGAGTTTATTACGCAATACTTAGTGCTTAAACACGCTAATGAATTTGAGCAACTTACCGTTTATTCAGATAACGTAAGAATATTAACGGATGCAGCAAATATAGGCTGTATTACTAAAGAGCAAAAACAGCAATTGATCAAAGCGTATATTGGTTATCGCTCGTGTTATCACGTGTTGAGCTTGGATCAAAAGGGCAAATTGATCTCGCGAGAAACGTTTTTACAAGATATTACTAACGTAACAAATATCTGGCATAGTATTTTTGAATTGAATTGAATTGAATTGAATTGAATTGAATTGAATTGTAAAACCCAAGCGCTTGCTTGGGTTTTTTGTACGTGTAAACCCTTAAATCTTTAGCTTTAAACAGTTTGTTCGCACAAATTCTGATGGTAACTCTGTAATAACCGCTGCTCTTTGTTTGTGGCAAAAGTAAGTGTAAACCTCATGCTCAAAGTCGTCATTTATAGCACGACCAATTTGATAAAGTGCTGAAGTAAAGTTGCTGTCTACTCTAAAATGATCTTTAACTACGTAGTCTTTACTTAAATACCAGTAAAGCTCAATACCTTCATTTTTAGCATATTGATAAAGTACGTCTTTAAGTGTTGTGCCATTTTCAAAGCGTCTAGGTTCAACTTCTCCAGTCCAAGTGGTCGGCATTGGATCAACTGTTCGCGCACGTTCCGCTAATACTCTATCTAAGGTCTGTTCTGGTGTTTTAAGTTTTAAAACAAATTGATCTCGTTCTTTATTACTTTTTACTTGGTTACGAATAGAGGAGTAAAAACGTGATAATCCTTCGGCAGCTGCATTTTTAGATTTTTTAATATCAAATAAAGAACCATCACTCAACAAAAAGTATACGGCGAGTGCTATTAGTACAGCTGCAAATGATAAATGCCTAATCCAAAACCACATGATTATTACCCACCTTATTTGTTCCTATTATTGTTATACCATTACTTTTTATAAAAAGAAGGGGTATTTTTATCAGGTCGAGTTTTAAAACGACGGTGTAGCCACATATATTGTTCGGGTGCGGCATTAACAGATTGTTCCATGCGTTGATTTACACGTGTTACATCAGCCTTATTATCACCACTGGGGAAGTTTTCAAGCTCTGGCAGTATTTCTAAGTGATATTTACCATTTTCATCACGGCGAGTTATTAAACTCATTGTTTCGCAGTTTTTACTGCCTGCAAACATAAGAGTACCCGTTGTAGTTGCAGCGTCAGGTACTGCGTAAAATGGGACAAATTCACAGCGGTTACGACCGTAATCTTGATCGGGTAAGTAATAACATACCTTTTTATTTTTTAATGCTTTCAGTAAACCTTTTACATCTTTTCGACCGATTAAATATTCGTTAGAGCGAAGGCGCCCATTAGTCGTAAAGTATTCCATTAGTGGGTTGTTATGAGGGCGATAAAAGCCAACACCCTGACACTCTAAGCCCATAATACGGCTAGCCATTTCAAGATGCAGAATATGAGGGACAAGCAATAAAATACCTTTACCAGACGCTTGTACGCGTTCAAAGTGCTCAAGCCCTTTAAAAGACCCTAATGCTTTTTGTGCTCGCCACTGCGGCCACCACCAGGCCATACCAGTCTCAACCATTGCAATACCGGTGTTTTCCATATTTTTGAGCACAAGTTTTTTTTGATCTGCTTCGCTCATATCAGGAAAACACAGCTTAATATTTACTTCTGCAATATGGCGACGGCGCTTCATAAATTTATGAACTAAGCGACCAAGCTGTTTACCCATTGCCAATTGTAGTTTTTGCGGTAACCAAGAAATTAAATATAAAAATAGAACGCCAATCCACGTTAACCAGTATCGAGGGCCCAAAAAAGATGCTTTAAAAGGAGATGAGGTGACCACAAAAATATCTCTGAGAATAAAAACGATAGTTTAACGCTAAGCGCTGTAAAATACAAAAAGCCAGCATTTAGCTGGCTTCCAATGTTTTTAACTACATGAATTATGCGATTTAAGCGGCTTTTAAACCTTGGTTTATAGCAACTAGATCTGCACTTGTTAATGTACCAGCAGCTTGTTTTAGGCGAAGGGTAGATAACACATAACGGTAACGTACATCAGCAAGGTTACGCTTTGCATCGTATAAATTTTGCGTACTTACTAGTACGTCAACAATGGTACGAGTACCTACTTCAAAACCAGCTTCAGTTGCTTTAAGCGCACTTTGAGCTGAAACAACAGCTTGCTCTAGCGCTTTGTAAGTAGCAATGTCTGAAACAACTTGGTTATAAGATGTAATCACTGTGCGAGTTACTGCACGATAATTTGTTTCATAATCTTGGCTCGCACCTACGTAAAATGCACGGGCCTGATTTGTTGCAGCAACTGTAGCACCACCTGAATATAAAGGTACGCTAAAGTTAAGCCCTACAGAGCTTGAGTCTGAACGTGGCTGATCATCAAAGTTAGCGCCATTTATTTGATTGTCTGTAAGAGAATCGCCGTAACTAGCACTTAGGGTTAGTTTTGGGTAATGACCCGCTTTTGCTAATTCAATTTGATCTTTTGCAATATCAACCGTTACTTTAGACACTTGCAGGTTTATATTTTTATCTTCAGCTATTTTAACAAAGTCGCTTGAGCGCTTAGTTGGTTTAGTTGTTGAGAAAGTATCTGTATTTAAAAAATCTAATTTTTCGTGGTATTTACCTGTAATCTCACGAAGTTGCTCGCGTGCTGTTTCTACAGCATTACCTGCAATAATTTCTTGAGCTACTGAGTTGTCAAACTGAGCTTGCGCTTCGTGTACGTCTGTAATTGCTGTTAGGCCAACTGCATAACGTTGTTTTGTTTGCTCAAGTTGGCGTTCAATGGCACGTTTTTCAGCTTCAACAAATTCAAGGTTATCGCTTGCACTTAATACGTTAAAATAACCCTCAGCAACGCGTACAATTAAGTTTTGTTTAGCTGCATCGTATAGGCCGCTTGCTTGTAGAGCTTGTTTATCAGCAATATCTAACGTATTCCAGGCACCTAAATCAAATAATGTTTGGCTTAAGCTTACACCGCGAGAGAATTGGTCTGTATCACTTTCAACTTTTACTTGGTTAGATAAGTCGCCAACGCTTTGGTACGACGTTGCATCGCTTTTTGTATAACCCATAGTTAAACCAATTTGAGGTAATAGTGCACTCATCGCCAAATCGCTTTGGTAAGACTGCGCATCGGCTTGGGCTTTTGCTTTTAAAACAGTAGGATCGTTAGCTGTCGCTATTTCAAAAACTTGTAGTAAATCTTCAGCTTTCACTGCTGTTGCACCTAGTGCGCATGATAAACTAACTAGCGCCGCAAGAATGTTCTTTTTCATGTGGGGTTCGGTCCTTAGACAATTTTTGTACTAAAAGCATGTTAACCTGTTTTACTCCATAACAAAAAAAATAATTAGTAAAACAGTATGTTCAAGTGTAACAGAATATATTAACGCATTTTAAAGCTTTAGATAAGTAGGAGGTAGGTACGTGGTTGATAAAAAACTCGTTCAATTTACACATAAAGATGTAAATTTAAAGCCAATAAAAAACCTTTATAAAGGTTTTTTTCAGGTTGATTTGTACCAGTTTGAACATGCTCTTTTTGCGGGTGGAAAATCTAAAGTAATTAGCCGAGAAATATTAGAACGTGGCGATGCAATTGCAGTACTCCCTTATGACCCAATTTCAGATACTGTTCTTTTAATTGAGCAAATACGTATTGGCGCTATTAAAAGCAAGCATTCGCCTTGGCTACTAGAGTGCATAGCTGGAATGACAGACGGCAGCACTGATTACGAATCAGTTGTAAAAAAAGAAGCGTATGAAGAAGCTGGGCTTGAATTAACTGAACTTGAATTTATGCTTTCATACCTATCAAGCCCTGGTGGTACAACTGAGCGCTTGCATTTGTATTTAGCGCGTACTGACTTAAGCCAAGTGAAATCAGGTGTATATGGTCTTGAAACTGAAGGGGAGGATATAAAAACTCACATTCTATCAGTTGATGATGCGCTAATGCGCCTCAATAACGGTGAAATGGATAATGCGGCAACGGTTATTTGTATGCAGTGGCTTGCGCTTAATCGCGAAAAAATGGCCAGCAAATGGGCATAAGTTTTTACTAAAACTCTTATTAAAACTATTACTAAAACTATGGCGGTACTTTGACAGCACAATTAGCAACAAAGCGATATATTCAGAGCCTCCCAAAGTATTTAACACTTTGTGAGCATAACTATGTGCGACTATTAAAGTTGTTACCGAGCGAGCGCAATATAGGAAGCATTCGAGAAGTAAAACTTGGCAATAGTGAATTTGCTACAAAAATTGATGGCAGCGCAAAATACACCATGGATATTTCAATTAAGCAGCTAACAGGAATGGTTAAAGGGATTATGCCGCTGTATTTAACGGTGCGTTTGTATCACGATGCCAAAGTGGCTGAAATTGTTCATCACGATTACCATCAACGTATAAAACCATCTTATGGATACCCTAACCCTAAAATGCATCAAAAAGATGAAAAGTATCAACTTAATGCTTTTTTATACGACTGGTTAGTAGCCTGTGTAGAGCACGGGCAAGCGACATTAAATTGGGATGTAAATAATGGCTTGGTTTGATGATACGTATACATTTGATAAATCATCTTTGTGCATTGCTCATATTACTGACAGTCATTTATTTGCAGACAAAAGCGGTGAGTACTTTAATGTAAATACCGCAGATCATTTTGAACAAGCCTTAGCACACATTGCTGAGCAGCCAATAGACTGCATTATTTTTGGGGGCGATTTAACGCAAGATCATAGCTTTGAATCGTACTTACTATTTAGTGAACTTATAAATGCCAGTGACATAACTTGCCCTGTATTTTGGGTGCCAGGTAATCATGATGAACTAGCAATGCTTAATCGTATAAGTGGTGGGCAAATAAATTCGGCTAAACATATTATTGCTAATGGGGTTGAGCTACTTCTTATTAATTCGAAAGGACCTACGCCCGCAGGATGGGTTACTGGTGCGCATTTGGATGAAATAACGGACGCTTTAGTCAACTCGAGTAATAGTAAAATTATATTTTGTCATCATAATCCGCTGCCAATAAATGGCTACCTTGATAAACACTTATTAGAAAATGGCCCACAGCTTTTAAATATTTTAGTTAATAGTAATAATGTATCTGCGCTTTTTCATGGGCATGTGCACAATGATTACGAACAAAGTTTTAGAGGGCTGCCCATATATGCGACCCCAGCCAGCTCAATACAGTTTGTAAAGCACACTTCACAGTGGGAGCAAAAAAATACAGGGCCAGCTTATAGAATGCTAAATATAAAAAGTAAAAAAGATAAAGTAGATGTAAAAACGGAAGTAGTATGGCTAAACGCGTAATTTATATTCATGGCTTTAATAGTTCACAAAAATCATATAAAGCTGTGCGCTTTGGTGAGCTTATGGCAAACTATGACGTTGATTATTGTGTACCGAACCTAAACCACGAGCCCCTACAGGCTATCATTGAGCTTGAGCAATTACTAACGCCAAATACCGTTTTATTAGGTAGCTCGTTAGGTGGTTTTTTTGCCACGTATTTATCGCAGCGTTATCAAATTCCTGCAGTGGTTATTAATCCCGCGGTCGCACCCTATAATTTATTACAGACGTTACTTGGGCCTAATTATAATCCGTATCAAGATTATCATTACGACTTAAATAACAGTCACATTGAGGCGCTTACATTACTCGCTGTAGATAAATTAGCACACCCTGAGTTGCTGTACTTATTACAGCAAACAGGCGATGAAGTGTTGAACTTTCAACACGCAGTAAAATATTATTCACAATGTAAGCAATTGATAGAATTTGGTGGCGATCATAGCTACGTTGAATTTGAACGCACCTTTGCAAGTATTGTAGATTTTCTTAAAATCACGTAAAACTAGTTAGCCTGAACTGAGGTTAGTTACTATATTAACGCTTTAGCGCATATAACAATAAAACTAGTAAAACGTATTAGAGCCTTAGCGGATATAAAGACAAAAACTATGAGTGATCAAAATTATAACGCCGAAGCCATTGAAGTACTTAATGGATTAGATCCGGTAAAACGACGCCCAGGGATGTACACAGATACAACACGTCCCAATCATTTAGGCCAAGAGGTTATCGATAACAGTGTCGATGAAGCTATGGCGGGTCATGCTACTCGTATCGACGTCATACTCCACGAAGACAATTCGCTTGAAGTAAGCGATGACGGGCGTGGTATGCCTATTGATATTCACCCAGAAGAAGGTATCCCTGGGGTAGAATTGATCTTCACTAAATTACACGCTGGTGGTAAGTTTTCTAATAAAAACTACCAATTTTCGGGTGGTTTACACGGTGTAGGTATTTCGGTAGTAAATGCGTTATCTACGCGTGTAGAAGTAACAGTAAGACGCGATGCTCAGCAATTTAGAATGGCATTTGAAAGCGGCGATAAAGTAGAAGACTTAAACGTAATTGGTACAGTCGGTAAGCGTAACACCGGTACTACGGTTCGTTTTTGGGCTGATGTTAGCTACTTTGATTCACCAAACTACTCAATTACCAAGCTTAATCATTTATTAAAAGCCAAAGCGGTTTTGTGCCCAGGGCTACGTATTAAGTTTGTTAATAAGCAAACAAAAGAAACCCAAGAATGGTTTTACGAAACAGGCTTAAAAGATTATTTAGTTGAAGCCGTTAAGGGTTTTGAAACATTACCGCAAGACCCGTTTGTTGGTGAGTTTAAAAGTTCAATTGAAGGCGCTGACTGGGCTGTTGTATGGCTGCCAGAAGGTGGCGAATCAATAGCTGAAAGCTACGTTAACCTTATTCCTACCGCGCAAGGTGGTACGCATGTAAATGGTTTACGCCAAGGCTTGCTTGAAGCAATGCGTGAATTTTGTGAGTTTAGAAACTTACTCCCTCGTGGTGTGAAATTAACGCCTGATGACATTTGGGATCGTTGTAGTTACGTGTTGTCGGTAAAAATGCAAGACCCTCAATTTGCCGGTCAAACAAAAGAAAAACTATCATCACGCTCGTGTTCTGCGTTTGTATCGGGGGTTGTAAAAGACTCGTTTAGTTTATGGTTGAATGAACATACAGATACCGCAGAATTATTAGCTGAGTTATGTATTTCAAATGCGCAAACTCGCTTGCGTGCAGCTAAAAAAGTAGTGCGTAAACGTGTTACTGCAGGTCCTGCCTTACCGGGTAAACTTACCGATTGTAGCGCGGCCGATAACGACCGCACCGAATTGTTTTTAGTGGAAGGTGATTCTGCTGGTGGCTCTGCTAAACAAGCACGCGATCGTGAGTTTCAGGCAATTATGCCGCTACGTGGTAAAATTTTGAATACCTGGGAAGTTGAGTCAGGCCAAATACTAGCATCACAAGAAGTACACGATATTTCAGTGGCGCTGGGTATTGATCCAGAATCAACCGATATGTCGGCATTACGCTACAATAAAATTTGTATATTAGCCGATGCTGACTCGGATGGACTACACATCGCAACACTATTATGTGCACTGTTTGTTCGCCATTTCCCTGAGTTAGTAAAAACAGGGCATGTGTATGTAGCAATGCCGCCATTATTTAGAATCGATATTGGTAAAGAAGTTTATTACGCACTTGATGAGCAAGAAAAAACCGCTATTTTGGCACGTATAGAAGCCGAGAAAAAACGCGGAAAAGTAAACGTACAACGATTCAAAGGTCTGGGTGAAATGAACCCGTTACAACTGCGTGAAACCACGATGGATCCAAATACACGACGTTTAGTGCAGCTTACGCTTGATGAAGAAGTAGAAACCATGGAAATGATGGATATGCTGCTTGCTAAGAAACGATCGCCTGATCGTCGTCAATGGTTAGAAGATCATGGTAACAAGGCACTCGTTTAATTACCTGTGCTTAACACTAGGAGAGGCGAATGAAAAAGCTACTAGGAAGTTTACTGTTACTTGGGCTGACTACCGCTCCTGTAATGGCGAAAAATATACTCGATAAGCTCACAGTAGCACCGGGATTTGAAATAAGTTTATTTGCAAACGATGTAGAAAATGCACGTCAAATAGCCGTTTCAAAAAAAGGTATTGTGTATGTTGGCTCTCGCAAAGCGGGCAACGTATATGCGCTTATTGATCATAATAGCGATGGCGTAGCAGATAAAAAAATTGTTGTGGCTAAAGGCCTAAACATGCCCTCTGGCATAGCAATTAAAGATGGCGATTTATACGTAGGTGAAGTGCATCGTATTATTCGCTTTAAAAATATTGATACCCAATTAAAAGATCCAAAATTTGATGTGGTTTATGACGCATTACCGAGCGAGCGTCATCATGGTTGGAAAATTTTACGTTTTGCACCAACGGGCGAGCTAATCATTCCGGTGGGTGTACCGTGTAATATTTGTGCTGAGGATGAACGTTTTGGTCGTATTTTTGCGCTTAATGTAGAAACAAAACAAATAAAAACAATAGCCAAGGGCGTTAGAAACACCGTCGGTTTTGATTTTCATCCAGCTACTCAAGCTTTATGGTTTAGTGATAACGGTCGCGACATGATGGGCGATGATATTCCGCCTGATGAGTTAAACCGTGCAACGCAAGAAGGTGAGCATTTTGGTTTTCCGTATGTTCATGCCGGTGCAATTATTGACCCTGAGTTTGGTGAAGGTAAAAATATTGCCGATTACACGTCGCCAGCTCTTGCACTTGCTGCGCATGTAGCGCCACTGGGTATTCATTTTTATAACGGTAAGCAATTTCCAGCAAGCTATAAGCAACAATTATTTGTTGCTGAACATGGCTCATGGAACCGTTCTAAAAAGTCAGGTTATAAAATAGGGCTAGCAACAATTGAAGTAGGTCGCGTAACTAAATATACGCCATTTATTACTGGCTTTATGAAAGACGAAACAACATTTGGACGCCCTGTTGCATTTGCAGAATTAGGTGACGGCAGTCTGTTAGTAAGCGATGATTACGCCAATGTAATCTACCGTGTAAGCTATAAGAAAAACTAGGTAAGCTTTAATGAGTGATACAGATACCTTGCTAATGCAAGGAATTGAGCAACAAACAATGGGGCGTTTTACCGAAGACGCCTATTTAAATTATTCCATGTACGTGATCATGGACCGCGCCTTACCGCATGTAGGTGATGGTTTAAAACCAGTACAGCGTCGTATTATTTATGCGATGAGCGAGCTGGGTTTGTCGGCTAACGCTAAGTACAAAAAATCAGCCCGTACAGTGGGTGACGTGCTTGGTAAGTACCATCCACACGGCGACAGTGCATGTTACGAAGCGATGGTATTAATGGCGCAGCCGTTTTCTTACCGCTACCCTTTGGTAGATGGACAAGGAAACTGGGGTGCGGCAGATGACCCTAAATCGTTTGCAGCAATGCGTTATACCGAAGCGCGTTTATCTAAGTTTTCAGAAGTACTATTAAAAGAGCTTGGCCAAGGCACCGTAGATTGGACACCAAACTTTGATGGTACAATGGATGAGCCTGTTGTACTGCCTTCTCGTTTACCGCATATTTTACTAAACGGTATAACGGGTATTGCCGTAGGTATGGCAACCGATATTCCGCCACATAACGTACGTGAAGTGGCTAGTGCATGTTGTTTATTACTTGATAAACCAAAAACAGAGCTTGAAGAATTACTTGAGCTTGTACATGCACCAGATTACCCAACAGATGCTGAAATAATTACTCCAAAAGCCGATATTCATAAAATATATAAAACCGGTCGTGGGTCTATCAAAATGCGTGCGGTTTATACCGAAGAGCATGGCGATATTGTTATTACAGCGCTGCCGCATCAATGTTCTGGTGGTAAAGTACTTGAGCAAATTGCAGCGCAAATGAACGCTAAAAAATTACCAATGATTGCCGATTTACGTGACGAGTCAGATCACGAAAATCCAACACGCATTGTAATTATTCCGCGCTCAAACCGCATTAAAGCTGAGCCATTAATGGCGCATTTATTTGCAACCACCGATCTTGAAAAAAATTACCGCGTAAACTTAAACATGCTAGGCCTAGATGGCCGTCCGCAAGTTAAAGACTTACGCTGTATTTTAAGTGAGTGGCTAATATTTAGACGCGAAACAGTGCGTCGTCGTTTGCAGTATCGTTTAGATAAAGTATTAGCACGTCTACATATTTTAGAGGGTTTGCTAGCCGCCTTTTTAAATATTGATGAAGTGATTGAAATCATTCGCAGCGAAGATAAACCAAAGCCTGTATTAATGGAGCGCTTTGATTTAACTGATACGCAAGCAGAAGCAATTCTAGAATTAAAACTTCGTCATTTAGCAAAACTTGAAGAGTTTAAAATTCGTGGTGAGCAAGACGAACTGGCTAAAGAACGTGATAAATTAGCGCAAATTTTGGGCTCAGAACGTCGTATGTCGACACTGCTTAAAAAAGAAATTCAAGAAGCCGCTGAAATGTACGGTGACGATCGTCGCTCACCAGTGATTGAGCGCTCAGAAGCGAAAGCACTTAACGAAAAAGATTTAATTCCGTCAGAGTCAGTTACTGTTGTGCTATCAGACAAAGGTTGGGCACGCGTTGGTAAAGGTCATGACTTAGATGTACAAGGCTTAAATTATCGCTCAGGTGATGCCTTTAGAGCCTCGGCTCGTGGTAAGAGTAATCAACCTGCGGTATTTTTAGATTCAGCAGGGCGGGCGTTTGCAACCGATGCCCATAGTCTACCTTCGGCGCGAAGCCAGGGGGAGCCAATGACAGGTCGTTTTAACTTAACACCAGGCGCTAATTTTGAGCACGTGGTAATGAGTGAAGACGAGCAAGTATTGCTTATGGCGTCAGATGCAGGTTACGGCTTTATTACCGACTTCAAAGACTTGGTTAGTAAAAATAAAAACGGTAAAGCGCTCGTAAGTGTCCCTAAAGGTGGAATATTACTTTCTCCTATTAGAGTGAACGATGTTGCTAGCGATTACTGTATGGCTATTTCTAACGAAGGTCGAATGCTTTTATTCCCGCTGCGAGACTTACCAAAATTAGGTAAGGGTAAAGGTAATAAAATCATCTCTATACCAGGTGCTAAAGTACAAGCCCGTGAAGAGTTTGTAAAAGTGCTTGCTGTTGTACCACTAGGTAGCAGTGTTACGCTTCATGCTGGTAAGCGTAAACTAACACTTAAACCAAGTGATTTAGAGCATTATCATGGTGAGCGAGGACGTAGGGGTAATAAACTACCGCGTGGCTTACAGCGTGTTGACGAAGCTGTTGTTGAGCTAACACCTCAAGATGATGAACCAATAGACGTTATTAGCGAAGAGTAGCCAATTACTTTTTTGTATAAATAAAAACGGTCTGCATTTGCAGGCCGTTTTTGTTTTAAAATAAAGAGCTTAAATATTTCAGCGTACACTTGTGCGCTATTGACTCGTTTGTGTCACAAAATAACGCTATAATAATTATAATTCATTTTTGGAGAAGCCCATTTGCTAGCTGTTATACGCGTTTTTATTATGCTGCTGTTTATATTATTCAGTTGTATTTTTGGTTTATTACTTTCGATTGTAAGACCATTTCACCCTAATAATGTACATATTATAGCGGGTTGGTTTGGCTCAATGGCTAAAATGGTTGGCGTTAAGCTAGTTCTAACACGTCATAAAGATGCCGTTGATCCAGGTCCTGCAGTTTATGTTGCTAATCATCAAAATAGCTACGACTTATTTACAGTGCCAGCAATGGTGCCAAAAAACTGCGTAAGTTTGGGTAAAAAGAGCTTAAAGTGGATCCCATTTTTTGGTCAGCTTTATTGGTTGTCGGGTAATATATTAATAGACAGATCGAATCGCTCCAAAGCGGCAGGAACTATCTCAAAAGCAGCCGAAAAAATTAAAAATAATGGCTTATCTGTATGGATGTTTCCAGAAGGCACACGAAGCTATGGAAGAGGGTTACTACCATTCAAAACGGGTGCATTTCACACCGCAATGAGCGCAGATGTACCCATAATTCCGGTATGTATGAATACAACACATAAAACCATTAAGCTAAATCGTTGGGATAATGGTACAATTCACATCGAAATGTTAGCGCCTATACCGCTTGATAAAGAAATTAGCGCGCGTGAGCATGCTAAAAGCGTGCATAGCATTATGGCTGCTAAAATAACTGAATTAGATGCTCAAGTGAGAGAAAAATAATGGAAAACTGGCGTGAAATAAGTGAAGACATCGTAAGTTCACTACTTGAAGATGGGTCAGACCCTGAAATACTTTATGAAGTAGAGCACCACTTTGTGTGTGAAGACTTTCCTAAGTTAGAGCAAGCTGCACTTGCTGCTTTTAAATTGGGTTACGATGTTGAAGAACCAGCAGAGCTTGAGCTTGAAGACGGTAACAAAATTTGGAGCTTTGACATTGTAGTTGAAGCTGAGCTAGACGTAGACGTTATTATGGAAGACGTTGATAAGCTAGCGCAACTAGCCGTTGAGTGCGAAGTTGAGTACGATGGTTGGGGTACTTACTTTCAAGAGTAATTAGCTGACTGTTATAAAAAAGACGATCATTGCAAAGTGCTCGTCTTTTTTAATGCCTGTAAAAGCGTGCTACCAAACATGCGCTTCCCCTAGGTTTTTTTCTAGGGACGATTAACTCTTTGTTGCCTAAATGGATGTGGTAAGGGGCGTGAACAGGACGCGGAAGCTTTGCTCGGTTTTTACTTATTTTCACATGGAAGTAAGCCAGTAGCGTAACGCAGGAGTAGTTACCGAGCCAGCTAGGTTACAAACCCCGCGCCGCGATTTAACCGCCCCCTAGATTAAACTAATTTCAATCCGCAAAGGACAACATGCCGAGTTCTGCTAAAACTTTTAATTCGAACTAAATCAAATCAACCTTCTAGGTGTTTTCAATAGTTTATTTAAAACTTATTGGTATGTTTTGTACAAATATTATTAATAAATTATCTATAGAAAATAAAATATCCACCTTCACTGAGCTCAAACACCTCTTAAATTTTCTAAGCTACCCTTCACTAATATAATAATACTTTCATCTTTAAATTCTTATTTCAAATGCATTTCGTTCTGCCATTATTAAATTTTATTTTATATAAACAGTCTAAATTAATTGGTTAACCAGTGGTATTCTAGTTAATTAAACTGAACGTAAGCTTTACTGCATAAAATAAAATGAAAACCAATTTTGTTATTACAGGAAATGCGATTTTTGAATTTTTAATAAATTACCAATTAAAGTTTTATTTAATGCTTTTTCATTATTTTATATTTTTCCCTTATCTGGGTTTTGTTGTTTTTTTACGGTGATTTATTTTAAGTCTCTGTTTTTATTTGTTTTTATTATATGTTGATTTAATGAATCTAAATGAAATCAATACTTATTACCTATTAAATAAATTGTTGCAAATTTATTACAAGCAATATAACTTGTGTCTCAGCCCAGCTGGCAATAATCATTGGTAATATTTATTTGTAAACCAGGAGCGGTTTTTTTACATTTAACTTATTACCAATTACACATAAAAACACAAGTTAAAACCTATTTGCAGGCGGTGATCTAGGCTCAAGTGAAATACTCATTTATAGCCATGTAGTAAGATTTTTTCATGTACAGGTTTGGAGAAATAAAGATAATGATTAACCAAAAATCCCTATTTATGCTTGCAGCAATGACTGCTAGCTCAAGTTTTGTACAAGCGGCAACTGTTAATAATGCTGGATTTGAAGATGGTTGGAATAACTGGAATGAAACAGAACCAGCGGCTATTTCAGGTAGTGCTTACAAGGGCTCTAAATCATTAAAAATTCAAGGTAGTCCAGGGCGTGTTTACCAGAATGTAGATGTAGATCGAAATACTCAGTACACGTTAAGTGCGTACGTACTTGGCAAGGGACAAATCGGCATTAATGATCTTAATGGTTTGTTTAAAAGTGAGAAATTTAACGTTTCTTCGTGGACAAAAGTATCTAAAACTTTCACTACAGCTAGCACTAATTCATTGCAAGTATTTGCTAAGCATGACAATAGCTCAAACGATGTTCGCTTTGACAGCTTTTCATTAACTAAGGGAAGTTCTTCTGGCGGCGGAGACTCGGGTGGTGGTGATACTGGCGGTGGCGACACTGGTAGTGGTTCCGGCATAGCAAGCAATATCACCAACGGTAGTATTTTTGACCTTGAAGGTAACGATCCTCATCCATTAGTAAATAGCGACACTTTAGAGTTTGTACCTCTAGAAGCGCGTCATATTACTCCAAACGGGAATGGCTGGCGTCATGAATATAAAGTAAAAGAAAGTGCACGTGTTGCAATGACCGAAACCTATGAGGTTTTTGAGGCAACTGTAAAAGTTGAAATGTCAGATGGTGGTAAAACGATTATTTCTCAGCACCACGCTAGCGATACGGGTACTATTTCAAAAGTATATGTTTCAGATACAGATGAATCAGGCTTTGATGATAGCGTAGCGGATAACGGAATTTTTGACGTTTATGTTCGCTTGCGTAACACCAATGGTAAAGAAGAAAAGCATGCACTGGGTACTATCAAAAGTGGTGGTTCATTTAATCTAAAAGTAGTTAATAATTACGGTGATGTAGATGTGGCTGCATTAGGTACTACCTTTGGTATTCCGGTAGAAGATGATTCAGAATCTTACTTCAAGTTTGGTAATTACCTACAATCACAAGACCCGTACACACTAGATGAATGTGGCGAATCAGGTAACTCAGATTCATTTAAAGAGTGCTTTAAAGATTTAGGAATTACAAAAGCTAAAGTGACAATGACTAACGTTAGTTATACGCGTAAAACTAACTAATTAATTATTTAGTTATTAAGTAGTTTAAAAGGCCACTCAGTTTAAAGTTGAGTGGCTTTTTTTAATACTTTTTAAATGTATAAAATTAATTTATAACCATTTTTTATTTTTAAAATACACACCAATACCGCCAGTAAGTACAATCAAAAATATAACAAACGCACTAAATGCATAGGGGCTCTCGGTACCTGGAATACCTCCTACGTTTACACCTAACAGGCCGGTTAAAAAGCCTAAAGGTAAAAACAATGCAGCCACAACCGACATTACATACATACGCTGATTTAATTGCTCAGACACTTGGTTAGTGATTGTTTGCTGAATGATTTGCGCACGTTCAATAGAGCTGTCCAGTTCCTCTAAATAACGAATAAGTAAGTTAGTGGTTTCGTTAAGCTTTGCTTTATCGTCATCTAGTAGCCACGGATAGTGATTATTTACCATTGAGCTGAGTGCTTCTTTTTGCGGTTTTAAATAGCGCTTTAAAGCGATGGTTTGGCGGCGCAATTGCGATAAACCTTGGTTATCAAATTTTTTGCTTGGCTCATCTATTTCTTCTTCAAATTCGTCAAGTGTTTCATCTAGTGAGTCTATAACGCTTTGCATACGTGAGGTTAGTTTTTGCGTTATAGAGCATACAAGCTCAGAAATATTGCATGGGCCTTTATTTTCATTTAAACAGGCCAGTGTATCTTGCACCGATAGTAAACGGCGCTTACGGGTGGTAATTAAAATATTTTCGCTGATGAATAAACGGATTGAAACCATGTCTTCAGGGCTTTGTGCTGGATTTAAATTAACACCTCGTAAAAATAACATGTGCCCATTAGTTGTGGCCGTAATGCGCGGGCGTGTTTCATCAGCAATTAAAGAATCTAGCTCGTAATCGGTTAGGTGAGACTGTGCTTTTAACCAGTCGACGGCTTCACTTTGGCTATAATCCATATGAACCCAAAGTTTACCTTGGCCTGGTTGCCAGCTATTTAGCTCATTAGTGCTTTCAATAGAGCGTGCGCCACCTTTTTCGTCAAGCACAAGGGCATGTAGTAAACCATTAATCATAATTAATTCTCATAATAGTGTATTTTTAATACTGTTAACTATAGTGTATCTACTTAGTTGCTTACAGACTTACCTTTACTTTTAATAAGTTAAGTTTAAATCGCAAAAAATATGCAGAGCCTCTGTGCTGAGTAAAGTGACATAAAGTACTACTTAGCAAGGCGCGCATTGTGTGACCAGTTGCTTAAAAAGATCAATTTAATTTACTAATCGACTAGATAAATTTATTTCGTTGGTGTTTTTTTGCCTGTAGCGTATAAGTCACTTTTTTATTAAGGGCACATTTATGACAGCAAAGATCACAGTTGGTTGGCGTGAGTGGTTAAGTTTACCTGAGCTTGGCATCAACGAGATAAAAGCAAAAATTGATACAGGCGCTCGCACTTCATGTATTCATGCAATTAACATTGAAGAGTATGAAGAAGATGGCGAAAAATGGGTTAAATTTACAGCCCAACCACTGCAAGATGATGAGCAAACTCAAATTATTTGCAGAGCAAAAGTTAAAAAAATGAAGTACGTAACCAGCTCAAGTGGGCAAAAAGAGTTACGCTACTTTATAGAAACTACATTGCATGCAGGCGAACATAGTTGGCCGATAGAGCTTACTTTAACAAGCCGTGCAACAATGAAGTTTAGAATGTTATTAGGGCGTACAGCCATGGAAAATCGTATAGTCGTTGACCCGGCTTTATCTCAACTATTAGGTCGTAAGGTTTAACTATGAAAATTGGTATTTTATCTCGCAACAGAAAATTATATTCAACACGTCGCTTAATTGAGGCGGCAGAGGCACGCGGTCACGAAGTTAAAGTGATTGATGCATTGCGCTGTTATATGAATATAAACTCTGAGCAACCAGAAATTCACTATCGCGGTGAAAACTTAAAAGAATTTGACGCAATCGTCCCGCGTATTGGTGCATCGGTTACATTTTATGGCTGTTCGGTACTTCGTCAGTTTGAAATGATGGGTGTTTACCCTGTAAATGAATCAGTCGCTATTTCTCGTTCGCGCGATAAATTACGCTCACTTCAGTTACTTTCGCGCAAAGGCGTTGGTATGCCAGTAACAGGTTTTGCTAGCAAACCAGATGATGTAAAAGACTTACTAGAAATGGTAGGCGGTGCACCTGTTGTAATTAAATTACTTGAAGGCACACAAGGCATTGGTGTTGTACTTGCTGAAACACGCAAAGCGGCAGAAAGCGTTATTGAAGCATTTATGGGCTTAAAAGCTAATATTATGGTTCAGGAATACATTAAAGAAGCGGGTGGTGCCGATATACGTTGTTTCGTATTAGGCGATAAAGTAATAGCAGCAATGAAGCGCCAAGCACAAGAAGGTGAGTTCCGCTCTAATCTTCACCGTGGCGGTAGTGCTACATTAGTTCGTATTACTCCAGAAGAACGTAAAACGGCAGTAGCGGCGGCTAAATCAATGGGCTTGAACGTAGCGGGAGTTGATTTACTTCGCTCATCTCGTGGACCACTTGTGATGGAAGTAAACTCATCACCAGGTTTAGAGGGCATTGAAATAGCAACAGGTAAAGACATTGCAGGCATGGTGATTGATTTCATCGAAAAAAATGCTTCAAGTAAAGGAACAGCAACACGTGGCAAAGGTTAAAATTAACCGTCCTTTTTCCTTATTAGGAGAGAGTGTAGGCGTAGGCGAGCGTAAAACACTTGCCTTAGAGGCAGCTAAACTTTATACCCATTCACCACTTAATATTCCTATTGAAGTGGTTAACGGTGTAATGGAAGGTCCTGTGCTTATGGTGTGTGCGGCTATTCATGGTGATGAGCTAAATGGCGTAGAAGTTGTGCGTCAATTAATTGCTAAAATAGACCCAAGCCAACTGCGCGGTACAATAATCGCTGTGCCTATTGTGAATGTGTTTGGCTTTATTCATAAATCGCGTTACTTACCAGACAGACGCGATATGAATCGTAGCTTCCCAGGTTCTGAGCGTGGCTCACTTGCTGGGCGTATGGCTTATATGTTTTTTAATCAAGTGGCAATACATTGTACCCACATTATTGATTTACATACTGGCGCTATTCATCGAACTAACTTACCGCAAATTCGCGCTAACTTAGCTGATGAAGCAACCGCGGAAATGGCTAAAGCATTCGGCACGCCAGCAGTTATAGATGCATCATTGCGTAATGGCTCATTACGAAGTGAAGCTGCAAACCTAGGTATCCCGGTTATAACCTATGAAGCTGGTGAAGCACTGCGTTTTGATCCAATCGCAATTGCGGCCGGTGTACAGGGTGTTGATTATGTTATGCGTCATTTAAAAATGATCCGTGGCAAGCGTCCTAAAAAGTTACCAGATCCTATTATTGCAGGTTCAACTAGTTGGATACGTGCCGAAGTTGATGGCATTGTGCGTGCACAAGTATCACTAGGGGAGCATGTAACTAAAGGGCAAGTACTTGCTTATATTAGTAGCCCACTAGGTGACTCTGAGCTTGAGCTTTTAGCGCCTAAAGGCGGTATTGTTATTGGTCAGCAAACTATGCCGCTGGTAAATGAGGGGGATGCAGTATTCCATCTTGCGTACTTTGCTAGTGATAATAGTTTAGTAGAGCAACAGCTAGAGAACTTTATTGACGAGATAAACGATTTAGATGAAGAGCTTAAAACAGCTGAGCTAAATAACTAATAGCTAAACTAAATTCTGTTTAGCTAAGCATTAAAAAGCCGCAGTAGGTAATTAATTACTTACTGCGGCTTTTTTGTGAGTATTGCTTTATAAACGATGCTTTTTAAACTATGTTTTTTTAGGGCCAATAATGCGCTTTATAACGGGAGCTTTTGTTGGCTTTGGTTCTTTATTTAAAACCATGACAGGGCGTGTCACAAAAAGATTGTTAGGGTAAATTACACGGTGCCCATCAATGTGTTCAAGCACAACATTCATTAAGCCCATTTCAACAATGCGGCCTTCAACATGATTCGCACCATCAATAATGCGTACCCAATAGCCAACACGGCAGTCGTTTTGAATAAACATCAGTAAAAATGCGGTAAGGTTACTCAATAGCGACCACGCGGCAAAAAGTGCTACGCCTAACATGGCAAATAAAGAGGAGCCTAAAACCAATAAGCCACGCAGCTCTATACCCCAAAATACTAAAACTAAACACAGCACGACAAAGGCGAGTATAATTTTTAGTAGCAGCTCTGCACGATATTTTCGGTGCAAATCTACTTTTCCCTTAATCGCTTTTTCGAGTAAATTTTTGGTTATTTTTAATAGCAGAGGGAAAGCCAAAATAGCGATTATAGTGACAATTAATTTATATTGTGATGCAAACAATTCTAAAAATTCTATTATTTCCACATTAGACCCTGAGCTTTCATAACAATTTAGTTAAATTATAAGTGCTTAGTTTAACGCGTTTGTATTATTTAAAAAGTGTTTTTAACGCTCACTAACCACTGTACTGAGTCCACATCGTCGTAGCTATCAATGGGGGCTGCAATATCAATGTGAATCATAGTGCCTGAGTTTGCACGACTCGGTGCTAAACGAAGACCAACACCTACATTTTTTAATACATGTGCGTTTTCGCCATTATTTTCATCGTTAAACCATGCTCGGCCTACGTCCACAAAAGCGGCTCCACCCACTTTAAATAGTTGCAGTAAATCGTACTCCCAGTAATAACGTTTTTCTAGATTAACTAAAAAACTACGGTCGCCATGTTGATAATCCATAGGGTAACCACGCAGGCCAGTTTCGCCGCCTAAAGTAAGCTGCTTATCGGCGGTTAAATTTTTAGCATATTGGACTCTGGCTTTTACATACCAAGATTGGTCTTCACTGGTATTTAAATAATATTGTACTTGGCTGGTGGCCATAAAGTTTTCGAGCTTTTTCTGTTCTTTATTCCAATAGCCATCAATATCAGCACTAAAGCGCCACAATGTTCTATCGGTGGTAAAGTGCGCTTTTTTAAAGTTAAATGAATACACCGCGCGGCTATCGTCATTACTTAATGACTCGTCTGAATAACCAATTAAGCTTTTAATATTCCAGCCTAAATTTAAATCTTCTGTGCGAGATATGCTGTCAAAGTTTCGTACTTTTATGTAGTTATCTTCAAACCAATGGCCGCTTATAAAGGGGTAGCTTAAGCTTCTGTCATCGGCAAGTGGTGCAAAGGTCGTGTCTATCGCTTCAAAGGTATGTTGCTCATCGGTATAGCCTAAGGTTAAGCGCTGGGTCCAATTATTATTAAGCGCTTTAGAGTGCCCGATAAATGCACGGTTTAAATCGGTAGTTTGATCAAATTCACTAAACTCTTCGCCGCGTTTATATAGCGACTCTTCGCGCTGCTCAGAATAGCTTAAAATACCGTAACTAAAAGGAGTGTCTATCGCGTAAAATGGATAGGTTAGCTCAAGCAAATGGCGCTTACCGTCGCTGTTATCAGCGTATTCTAATCGACCTCGGTAACGTGTAGATAAAATATTAGGATCGTCGTAAACAAATAAGTAGCCGCTTCTGTCACTGTCGGTCGTACGAGATAAAGAAAGACGCTTACCCCAGCCAAGCAGGTTTGATTCTCTAAAGCCTATACTCGATTTGTTTTCTCCGCCGCTACGGCTAAAGTTTACTTCAGGTAAAAGTGTCCATAAATCGCGGGTAACCACCTCTACGTTAACGTCGCCGTCGCAGTTTTCGGTTGCACTAATTTGGGCAGCATATAAGTAACTTTCTTTACGAAGTAAACGCTCAGACTCGGCAAGTTTTTTAGCATCGTACTTGTCACCAGGGGAGAATAATAAAAGGTTATTTATTACATCGGGTTCTGTTTGAATATGAGCGCGGTTGGCAAATCGAAATAAGGCATTATTTTCCTCTTCAAGCTCAGTATTAAATACATTAAGTTGTTTGAGCTTTATTGAGGCTATTTTAGCGTTATTGCTACTGTGCGAGAGGGTTGTTTTGTCTTGAACTTCTCGGCGTAAGTTTTTATTTGTGCTTAAATCTGTCTGTTCTACAAGGCAGTTATCAGTTTTCGTTGAAGATTGTTGTGCGAATGCATTAGGCACATAAAAGCTTAAAACCGTTAAGCTAATACAACATTGTGCTATCCATTTCTTGTTCACCATTAAACCTCTTTACTGCTACGTAGCAAATGACTATCGTAATATCAGCTTACATCATTGTTATTATAATGTAAGTAAAAGGTATGGATTTTGAAACTAATTAATTGTTACTCATATTCACTTTTGTTAATAATCAATTTATTTTAGAACAGTCTGTGCGCTGGGCATTAAAAGCTAGCTTAAATAAAATGCTAAAGCGGCTAATAAGTGCTCAGCTTCATGGCCTTCGGCATTAATCCAAATACTTTGGCTGTAATGCTCATAGTTTAAATTAAAGGTCAGCTGATTATAGGTAAAGCGAACTTGATGGCGATCGGCGCCTGCAGAGTATTCGTTGATGGTTACATCATCTGAGTGTAAAAATAGGGTACTCCACAGCTCAAAGTCTTCATCGTGTGGAGGCTCGACTGGCGTAATTAAAATGTATTTATGGGCGTGGTCATATTCTATTTGGGTCATAACATTCTTAATTTGTAGCTAGGTAATTGCGAATTGCAGTTAAAAATTCGCCGCCGTACTTATTTAACTTAGTAAAACCGACACCCGACACTTTTAAAAATTCACTGTCGTTTGTTGGCATAAGCTGCGCCATTTCGGCTAACGTTTTATCATTAAATACAACATAAGGTGGTACATCGTCGGCATCAGCAAGCTCTTTACGTAGTGCGCGTAGGCGAGCAAACAATTTTTTGTCGTAATTAAATTGCGCTAACTTATCTTGATAAACGTGTTTGGCTTGCAGGCGTGGCTCGGCTAACTGCAGTGCGTACTCACCTTTTAAAATGGCACGCGCGGCTTCTGTTAATCTAAGTGACGCACCTTGCGTAATATCTTGGCTAAGTAAGCCTTGATGAATAAGCTGGCGTAAAATACTAAGCCAAAATTCACTGCTTTTATCTTTGCCTATACCGTAAGTGCTTAGCTCATGATGATTGTTATCGCGTATGCGGCTAGTATTTGCACCACGTAGTAATTCAACAATGTACCCAAGACCAAAGCGCTGCTCAGCTCTATACACACACGAAAGTGCTTGCTGGGCAACTAGCGTACCATCAAAGCTTTTTGGCGGATTTAAGCAAATATCGCAGTTGCCGCAAGGCTCACGTTGATACTCACTAAAGTAATTAAGTAATATTTGCCTACGACATGTTTGCGCTTCAGCAAAACTTGCCATCGCGTTAAAGCGTTGCTCTTCTACGCGGCGACGTTGTTCGTCGTCTATGTCTTCAAAAAAGCGCCTTACACGGCCAATATCAGCTGGATCAAAGTACATTATGGCTTCTGCGGCAAGTCCATCTCGCCCAGCACGCCCCGTTTCTTGATAGTACGACTCTATACTTTTTGGAATATCGTAATGCAGTACAAAACGCACGTTAGGCTTGTTTATACCCATACCAAAGGCAACGGTTGCGACCACTATTTGTATATCGTCACGGGCAAAACCAGTTTGTACAAATTGTCGTTGCTCGTTACTCATACCAGCATGGTAAGCGGCGGCGTTTAGCCCTGCATCAGCCAATTTTTCGGCAATGTCGTCTACACGTTTACGGCTGGTACAATAAATAATACCGCTTTGGCTTTTTTGCTCTTTTAAGTAGCGAAGCAATTGCACCATAGGTTTAAACTTTTCTTCTATGGTGTAGCGAATATTAGGTCGATCAAAGCTGCCAGTATGAATATAAGGCTGTTGTAGTTTTAGTTGCTCAACTATATCAAAACGGGTGGCTTTATCGGCAGTTGCAGTCAGCGCCATCATAGGAATATGTGCAAAGCGCTGCTTTAATTCGTTTAAGCGGAAGTAGTGCGGTCTAAAGTCGTGACCCCAATGCGATACACAGTGCGCCTCGTCTATTGCAAATAAATTCACATTTAAATGCGACAAACGCTCTAAAAACTCGCGTTGTAATACTTTTTCAGGTGCTACATATAAAAGCTTAATTTGCCCCTGATGAAGCTGTTGATACACCAATTGCTGCTCTTCTCGCGCTAAGCTGTTATTAACGTAAGCGGCTTTTACTCCAAGTGCTTGCAGTTGCGTTACCTGATCTTGCATTAGCGATATAAGCGGAGATATAACAATAGTTACACCTTCAAGCACTAAAGCAGGAATTTGGTAGCACACCGATTTTCCGCCACCGGTGGGTAGTAATACCAGTGAGTCTTGGCCATTAATAGCAGCATCAATAACTGTTTTTTGACCGTCGCGAAATTCACTGTAGCCAAACACTTGTTTGAGGACAGTTTCGGGTTTACGCACTAGTGTGCTCGAAGAGGGAGTTGATGTATTCATTGGCGGGTATTTTAGTGGTTTTTTAGTGAGATGTCTTTAGCTGAGTTACTTAACCTTACCCCTATTGTAAGTAAATTTAACTCTGCTAGTGTTGAGATAGCTTTTTAATATCAGGCCTGTTGTAAATACTTAACGAGAGTCTCGTAGTTTGGCTCAAGTTATGCTTTACTCATCGTACCAGTTTATACATAGAGAATAATAATGAATAAAGAAATGTTAATTGAACAAGTCGGCGCATTGTTTGTAAATGGTATGCCCTTTAATCAGTTTTTAAATATCTCGGTTGAGTCACTTACTCCAGAGCAAGCAAAAATAAGTTTTCCTTGGCAAGATGTATTTATAGGAAACCCTGCGCAAAAAATATTACACGGTGGCATTATTTCAGCCGTTCTCGACAACGTAGGAGGCATGCTCGCGGCAGCGAGTGTAATTGATAAATTAACCGATATAGACATTAAGAGTGTACAGCAAAAGCTAGCAACCCTTGGCACTATTGATTTACGAACCGATTATTTGCGCCCAGGAAAAGGAGAGAGCTTTATAGCGAGCGCCACACTTATTCGCTCAGGTAATAAAGTCTGCGTGTGCAGAATGGAATTACATAACGAACAGTCTGTTCAAATTGCTTTTGGGACTGGCACGTATTTAGTTGGATAAAACACCTACGGCAAGTAAACTGTCGGCCTTTTAAATCATTAAGTGTTTATTATGTCGATTGATACCGAGCAGCGTAAAGGTGCTATTTTTGCTTGTCTTGCTTTTTTAATGTGGGGCCTTGCGCCAATATATTTTAAGTTAATTCAGCATGTTACTGCCTTTGAGATTTTAATGCATCGGGTTGTTTGGTCGGTTGTATTTTTAGTACTAGTAGTAAGTGTTTTAAAGTATTGGGATAAAGTTAAACGCATCATTGTTCAGCCTAAGCTTTTGCTTATGCTTGTTATTACCTCTGCACTGCTTGGCTTTAACTGGGGTTTATTTATATGGGCTATAAATAATAACCACATACTTGATGCAAGTTTGGGATACTACATAAACCCTCTTTTAAATGTATTGCTGGGTATGCTCTTTTTAGGCGAACGCTTACGTAAGTTTCAAGGCGTAGCAGTAGCACTTGCCTTTAGTGGTGTTGTACTGCAGCTAATTAGTTTTGGCTCGTTTCCGGTAGTGGCATTTTCACTGGCTATATCGTTTGCACTTTATGGTTTATTACGTAAAAAGTTACCGGTTGAAGCCTTACCGGGTATTTTGCTAGAAGCACTTATATTGCTGCCTGTGGCACTAATTTATTGGTGGTTAATGGTGCCTACACCAACATCAAGCCTGCCAGCTAACGATTGGCATACTAATGCACTACTTATAAGTGCAGGCATTGTCACTACACTACCGTTGTTGTGTTTTACCGGAGCCGCCAAACGCTTGCAGTACACTACACTGGGCTTTTTTCAGTACATTGGGCCAAGCCTAATGTTTATATTGGCAGTGGTGTTTTACGGGGAAGTATTTGACGCTGAGAGATTAGTTACGTTTGCATGTATTTGGAGTGCACTGGCTATTTTTAGTTGGGACTCTTATCATCAATCACGCAAACGTAAAAAAGCGGCTATTACAGCCGCAGAAGTATGATTAACTAATAGAATGGTCAACTAACTACTTTATTACGACCAGATTCTTTAGCGTCGTAAAGCTTCAAATCGGCCTGTTTTAATAATTCATCAATTTGATAAACAGGCCCATCTGCAAAACCAATAGATATAGTAAACTTGATTTTTTCTTTACTAAACTCTTGGCTATTCATTTCTATAAAATACCTAAAGCCTTCAAGCCTTTTTAAGGATTCTTGCTTATCAGCATCTGCAAAATAAACCGCAAATTCTTCTCCGCCTAAACGTGCAACTAAATGTTTTTCAAAATACTTACTAAAACAGATTGATAGTCCTTTTAATACTTCGTCGCCTACATCGTGTCCGTATGTGTCGTTAATCGCTTTAAAATGATCAATATCAAGCATGGCTAAAGCAGCACAACCTTTAGTACGTTTAATTTTCTTTAATGACTTTTCAGCTTCTTCGAAAAAGTAACGGCGGTTTGGTAAATTAGTAAGGTAATCAGTATTAGCCTGTCGTTTTATGGTGGCCATAAGTTCTAACATATCGACGTTTTGACTTAGACGGCAATAAAATTCTTCATTATTGAAAGGTTTATGCAGATAATCATTTGCGCCATTTTTTAAAAACAAAGTTGATAAATCAGACGAGTCTGCGGCTGAAATACCTATAATCACTTTTTCATCGTTATTATATAAACGGCGAATTTCGGTACACAATTCATCACCGTTCATATTTGGCATTTCATTATCAGTGATAATAACCGAGATGTCAGGAGCAGCTTCAAGCATCGCAAGTGCTTCTTTTCCATCTTCTGCTTGTAATATTTGATATTTATGGCGTGCAAGTAAATTACATATATAACTTCGTGTAGAGGCTAGATCGTCAACAACGAGTACTTTTACATTTTCGTTGCGAGTTAGTCTCAGTAATTGCTTTTCTAAATATTGGTAAGCTTGTTTGTTTTCTTTAATGATGTAATCGATGATTGGATATTTTTCTACTGTATCGCGAGTTTTTTTATCAATATTACCTGTCATTACAATCGTTGGAATGTCAGCATTTACAGTGCAAGGTACTGCCTCGCCAGACGGGGCATCTGGTAAAATAAAATCGACTACAGCGCAAAAGTAACTGTTTTTACTTATTAGTTCTTTTGTTTGTGCTAATGACTCTGCTATATCAACTGCATACCCTGCTTTAAGCGCGATATGCTTTTGCACTCGCGCCATTGCAGGTGTATCTTCAACTATTAGTATTTTTCGCGTCACGTAACACCTTGTTTATATTTTGCAAAATGATTTGCTTATATAAGTTGTAACTGTTAAAACGCAAAAAAGCAAATAACTTAAGTACTTACAGGTTATCAGCTTCTGAATAATACTCTTGGCTAATTGGTGCTGGTCCTGACATTTTTGAGCGGCCAAACAAGGTATGAAACTTACTTTTGCAGGTCGTTAGCTTTAAATATTTTACCCAAGCACGTTCAATTGGGTTAGTCGGTTCTTGTGAGCCAGTGACTACTGCTACAAACTGTTCTTGATGTTCGTTTTGCGGCTCAATTGTTTTGCTATATAAGCCTCTTAAAACAACACCGTGTTGTTCTAATATACTGGCTTCTAATAAGGTGAAGTTTCCGCTGCGGCCAAAACCACGTGGAAAATTCTGATCATCATAAAATTGACGTTGGCTAACAAATGCTTGGCGTAGTAATGAAATGTTATTGCTCATAGCTTTATCCTCATACCCTATTAATTAGCTGGAGTATGATGCAAGTTTGGCAATTTATTAAACAAATTATTTTTATCGTGAGGATAAAAAATTGGATATCGATTTATTAAAAACATTTGTTGAAGTAGTGCGTACGCGTCACTTTGGTAAAGCGGCCGAAAACCTTTATATTACGCAGTCTGCAGTGAGCTTTAGAATTCGCCAATTAGAGCAAGGGCTTGGGGTTAATTTGTTTATTCGCCAGCGCAATAATATTCAACTTACCGCACCGGGGGAGCGTTTATTACCTCACGCTCAAATGATTATTACAGGTATGCAGCGCGCCAAAGTAGATGTTGCACTTGCCGATAATATGCATAAGCAAATTAGCTTAGCAGGAACGCCTAATATTTGGGATGCTTTTTTACAGTTTGGTATAACAAATATTGTATCGGCAATGCCGGGCGTGTCGTTGGTTGCAGAAGTTAAAGCACAGCAAGAAAGCACACGGCTTTTATTAGAGCGCACTCTCGATTTGGCTATATTATTTGATCCACCAAAAGTAGATGAACTCGTAGTAGAGCGTATTTGTGAGTTACCCATTATTCCAGTAAGCGGATACGACACGGCTACCAACGAAAACTTTTTTGATAATCAATATGTGTATGTTGATTGGGGAACCACTTTTTCACTTTGGCATGCGCGCCAATTTACCGGTAAAACGCCTCCTTACTTTAGAACCAGCACAGGACGTATTGCGCTTGATTTAATACTGCAATGTGGCGGTAGTGCATTTATACCGCAAGTTTTGGTAGAAGGGCATTTAGAAAAAGGTGAGCTGTTTCATGTTAAAGGGGTAGAAAATACCTCGCGAGACGTATTTATTGCGTATCACAGAGACAACGAGCAAAAAGAGCTAATAGAAACCTTAGTTAATTTACTTTCGCAAATGACGCCAAGCTTGTCATTAAAGCAAGATAAGTAAGTACGGCCGTTTATTAAATTTTCATGTTATTTAGATTTCACATTTAATGCATTTTTATTAATTTAAAAAGACAAAAATGTTTCGGTTGTAATATTACTGTCATTTATCAATGACAAAATGCAGCTGTTTTAAAAATTAGTCTTTTGTGATTATCCAAGGAAATAACATGAAATTTGTAAAATCGAGCTTATGCTTAGCACTATTAAGTGGCTTATCTTTTAATGCACTTGCCGACGTAGATATTTACGGTAAAGCGAATGTAACAGTGCAATCGTCTGACGATGGCGAAGGGTCTTTTACTGAGATTAAAAGTAATGCATCTCGTCTTGGTGTTAAAGGTTCTGAAAAAATAAATGAGAGTTTAGAAGCCGTTTATAAGTTCGAATTTCAAGTTGATGTGTCTGATGCTGATTCAAAAGGCGATAACGACGATAATATTTCTGCGCGTAACCAATATGTTGGTTTAAAAGGTGCATTTGGCCAAGTTGTAATTGGTCGTAACGATACTGCGCTTAAGCAATCTCAAGGTAAGTTAGATTTATTTAACGACCTTGAAGGCGATATTAAAAATGTATTTAAAGGTGAAAACCGTTTAGGAAACACTGTTAGCTACTCATCAAACTCATACGAAGGCTTTAAAGTACTTGCTACTTTTGTAGCTGAAGACGATGTAGACGCTGATAACGGTTACTCAATGGCGGTTACTTACGGCGACGTTGCACTTAAAAAGAGCGCGGTATACGCCTCTATTGCAGCCGATAGCGAAGTAAATGGCTACGATGTAGTACGTGCTTCAATCCAAGGTAAAGTTGAAAACTTTAAGTTAGGTGCAATGTACCAAACACAAGAAAAGGTAGACGGCAGCGCAGAAGCAGACGGTTACTTATTAAATGCAGCGTACAGCATGGGTAACAACACATTTAAAGTGCAATACCAAGATATGGACTTTGACGACAGTGATGATAAGTCAGCAATTTCAGTTGGTATTGATCACAAATTAAATAAAAACATTAAAGTATTTGGCTTTTACTCAAGCTTCGACATGGACAACAACGTTGACCAAGATTACGTAGGCTTAGGTATGGAATACAAGTTTTAACGACTAGTCTAATTAGTTAGAGCACTCCCTTTTTAACCGCGCTCCTTTGAGCGCGGTTTTTTTTGCTTTAAATTATTTACCCGCCCATAATAGACCCTCATTTGGAATGAGGTGCAAATCCTCAACTATTCCCGTAACTGTAATTAGTACAACGCTTTAAGTCAGATACAAATGAGCAATACAAATCAGCATAAATATTTGAACAATTTAACGAATTAAATTTATCGCTTAATAAGTTCTATATCTAAGTAGATTGGTATAATTTTTTAACGAGCGGGTTTACTCATTTTTATTAATGCACTAGTTATTGTTAGTTGTATTGTTAGTGAGTACACGCCTACCAAGGACTCACTGTTGCACAATAAATCAGCGCTAAACACGCCTTTACTTAAGGTTAAAAATGTTTCGTGGGGGATTGCCAATAAAAGCATTTTAAATAATATTAATTTGCAAATATCGCCAGGTAAATTTGTGGGTTTAATTGGCCCAAATGGGGCGGGTAAGTCGAGTTTGCTGCGTTGCTTATATCGTTTTAACCGGCCAATATCAGGGCAGATTACTTTTAATAACCATGATATTTGGCAACTTAAAAGTGAAGATTATGCAAAGCAAGTCGCTGTGGTACTTCAAGAAACACCTTCGCAATTTAACTTAAGCGTATTTGATGTTATTGCACTTGGGCTAACGCCTCATAAATCGCTATTTAGCTCAATAACCAATATTGATAAACAAAAAATCATCCAAGCAATAAATACTGTAGGGCTTGAACAACACAGTAATCAAAGTTTCGAATCGCTCTCAGGCGGTGAAAAGCAACGTGCCTTGATAGCTCGTGCGATAGTCCAGCAACCTCAACTATTAATTATGGACGAACCAACCAGCCATTTAGATGTTAAATACCAAATACAAGTTATGGAGCTGGCTAAATCGTTGGGTGTTACTGTGTTTGCATCGTTTCATGACTTAAACCTAGCCGCTGCAATGTGCGATGAACTAGTCGTTATTAAAAACGGCGAAATTACGCATACAGGCACGCCAACTGAGGTATTAACTGAAAAGATGCTAGGTGATGTTTTTGGTGTCTGCGCCCAAGTAAATAGCCACCCGCAGTTATCTAAATCGGGAAGTAGCATTCCTCACATTACTTACTTTTATGGTTATGAATAATATGAGCGCAGTTAATACTCGTCACTCACTTGCACTATGTATAAGTATTGCAGCTGCTTTATTTAGCTTATTTGCTGCACTTAGTTTTGGCGCAGCAGAGACCTCACTTCAAGACGTATTAAATAGTTTTTTACTCTCAAATGATGCGTCTTTTAATACGCGAATTATTTACGAGCTAAGAATGCCACGCACGTTACTTGCCTTTTTAGCGGGCTCTGGTTTAGCCATTGCGGGGCTTATTTTACAAACAGTAACGCGTAACCCTTTAGCCGATCCTTACTTATTTGGTATATCGTCGGGTGCCTCTTTTGGGGTGGTGTTACTTATGGCGCTAGCAGGCATTAGCGCAGGCTTTATGCTATCGGCAGCAGCACTGCTGGGCAGCTTACTCGCTATGAGCTTATTAATACTCATAGCAGGCAGGCAGCAAAGTGGACAGGTAGAATCAATGTTATTAGCAGGTGTTGCGCTGTCATTTTTATTTAGTGCTTTTACTAGTTTGTTACTTTATTGGAGCGATCCTCAGGCGGTAGCTGCTATTTTATTTTGGACACTGGGCAGCTTTGCTCGTGCACAGTGGGCTACGCTTTGGTTGCCTTTATTGGTAATCACATTGTGTACGTTTGTAATGCTGAGCTTTAGAAGGCAACTCAATGCGATGTTACTTGGCGATGAAAGCGCAATTACATTAGGTGTTAGGGTGCAGCGCTTTAGAATACTTATGCTGGTTTTGAGCTCATTAATTACCGCTGTGCTGGTGGCTATGTGTGGTGGTATTGGGTTTGTAGGTTTAATGGTGCCGCATATTGTGCGCTTTTTTATATCCCAAGGCACCATCGCGGGATTGCTAGTAACCAGCTTAGTGGGCGGTACATTTATGGTGTGGGTTGATGTACTTTCGCGCTCCTTGCTAAAAAACCAAGAGCTGCCCGTAGGCGTTATTACTGCTGCTATTGGTAGCGTGTTCTTTTTAAGTTTATTGTTTTTTAGAAAGCGAAAGGTATAACGCTATGAAAACATTAATGGTGCAAGGCACTACATCAGATGCTGGTAAAAGCACCTTAGTTGCCGCCCTTTGCAGAGTGTTTGCTAAGCGTGGGGTAAAAGTGGCACCTTTTAAACCACAAAATATGGCACTTAATAGCGCTGTAACAAAAGACGGCGGCGAAATTGGTCGTGCACAAGCTTTGCAAGCAATAGCGGCTAAAGTAGAGCCCGAAATAGACTTTAATCCCATATTGCTTAAACCTAATAGCGACACGGGCGCACAAGTTATTATTCATGGAAAAGCCATTAGTAATATGGAAGCGGGAAAATATCACGACTATAAAAAAGTGGCGATGGATGCAGTAATTACCTCACATAACCGCTTAGCTAAACGCTTTGATTTACTCCTTGTTGAAGGGGCAGGTAGCCCCGCTGAAATAAACCTACGCGAAAACGATATTGCTAACATGGGTTACGCCGAAGAGGTAGATTGCCCTGTCATTATAATTGCCGATATAGACAAAGGCGGCGTATTTGCACACTTGGTAGGCACGCTTGCGTTGTTAAGCGAGTCAGAACAAGCGCGCGTAAAAGGCTTTGTTATAAACCGCTTTAGAGGCGATATAAGTTTATTGCAAGGCGGACTTGATTGGCTTGAAGAATACACAAATAAACCCGTACTTGGCGTATTACCTTATTTGCACGACCTAGCGCTTGATGCAGAGGACGCCGTTGCAATTGATAATAACGTAACCAATGCCACAATTAATATTGCAGTGTTGCTTGTACCACATATTAGTAACCATACCGATTTTGATGCACTGCGTTTGCACCCAAACATTAATATAAATTATGTGCGCCATACGCAAACGATCCCCGACGTTGATCTAATAATTATCCCAGGCAGTAAAAATGTGCTGGGCGATTTAAATTTTTTGAAAAATGAAGGCTGGGACACTCAAATTAAGCGCCACTTACGCTATGGTGGAAAAGTACTTGGCATTTGTGGCGGTATGCAAATGTTGGGCAATACGCTCAACGATCCCGAGGGTATTGAATCATCATTAAAGCAAGTAAATGGGCTTGCTCTATGCGATTTTGAAACCACGCTGACAGCACAAAAAGTATTAACCAAAATAACCGCTACACTACTTTTAAATAACCAACAAACACTCTGTAGTGGTTACGAAATACATGCAGGTATTAGCCAAGGTGCAGCGCTTAATAAGCCATTTTTAACCTTTGACGAAAACCACCCGAATGGTTTTACGTTTGATGGTTTTATTAGTGACGATAATGCTATTGCAGGCACCTATTTACATGGTTTATTTGATGAAGCCGATGCGACATCGCAAATTTTAAAATGGGTAAAGCCAAGCGCTACCATTAACCCTATTAGTATTGCCGCTCACCGCGAGCAGCAGTTAGAGCGCTTAGCAACCATGTGCGAAACGCATTTAAATATACAGCAAATTATCTCGATTTATGAAGGGCACAATAATGACTGAACAAAACAACGATAAGCACCAGCAGCGCCAGCAAAAAGTAAAAGAGCAAGTAGATGCGCGCGTTGCTGCCGCGCAAGATATAAAAGGTATTTTTCAGGTAATTACCGGTAATGGTAAAGGTAAATCAACCTCGGGTTTTGGCGTTGTAGCTCGCTGCGTAGGGCATGGTAAAAAAGCCGCTGTGTGCCAATATATTAAAGGCACTTGGGAGTGTGGTGAGCGTAATTTATTACAAGGTGCAGGCGTTGAGTTTGTAGTAATGAACACCGGTTTTACTTGGGATACACAAAACAAAGAAGCCGATACCGCCGCCGCGCAAGCCACATGGCAAGAGTCAAAACGTATGCTTGCTGATAGCAGTATTGATTTAGTATTACTTGATGAGCTTACGTACATGGTGACTTACGGTTACGTTGATTTAGATGAAGTAGTAACAGCGCTTAATAACCGCCCGCCAATGCAGTCGGTTATTATTACAGGGCGTGCAGCGCACCGCACTTTAACCGAACTTGCCGACACCGTAAGTGAAGTGCGTAATGTAAAACATGCATTCGATTCAGGCATAAAAGCGCTTGAAGGGTTTGATTACTAATGTTTAAAGCGTTTTTTATTGGGCTACTGTTTTTAAGTGTATCGGGCGGTGCACTTGCAGAGCAGGCTGAGGATTCTAAAAAGCTGCGAATAATTGCGCTTGCACCACATATAGTCGAAAACCTATTTGCCATAGGGGCGGGCGATAACATTGTGGGCACAGTTGATTATGCCGACTACCCTGCTGTGGCTAAAAATATTGAGCGAATAGGGGGTTATTATGGGGTTTCGCTTGAAAAAGTATTGGCGCTTAAACCCGACTTAGTTATTGCGTGGAAAAGCGGAAATCAAAGCGAAGATTTAGCCCAAATAGAACGTTTAGGCATAAAAGTGTATTTGAGTAATCCCACCACAATCGCTGGTGTAGCCGACGAGTTACTTACTTTTGGTGAATTTACAGGAAATATTGAGCAAAGCCAGCAAGTAGCAAGTGCATTTATTACTAAGCTCCAAAATATTAAAAAACAGCAGCAGGGCAAAAAAATAGTAACTGCGTTTTATCAATTATGGTCAGAACCGATGATGACAGTAGGTAAAAATACGTGGATAAGCCAACTGATTGAAACATGCCATGTAAGTAATGTATTTGCCGATAGCGTTACAGATTATCCGCAAATTAGTATCGAAAATGTCATTGTTACTAAGCCACAAGTTATTATTATCCCTGATGAAAAATCAAAAACACCACAACCGATTGTTAATTGGCAAAAGTGGCCAGAAGTGCCCGCTGTTAAAAATGATCAATTTATTAGCGTAAATGCCGATTTATTACATCGTTTTACCCCGCGTATGCTAGATGGACTTACGGATATGTGTGATAAAATAGACGCATCACGTAAACAGATTAAGAGTACACAATGAGCGATTGGGCCACATTTTTAAAAAGTGAATTACAGCAACCTTACATGCAACAAACGTTAGAGTATGTGGCTAATCGCCGCAATGAAGGCGTTGCTGTTTATCCGCCTGAACCTCAAGTGTTTAGCGCTTTTGAAGCCACAGCGCTTAATAACATTCGCGTTGTAATTTTAGGGCAAGACCCATACCACGGTGAAGGCCAAGCACATGGTTTGTGTTTTTCGGTATTGCCTGAAGTTAAAAAGCTGCCGCCGTCGCTTAAAAATATGTACAAAGAGTTAGCTACCGATATCAGCGGTTTTGCTGTTCCTGAACATGGGTACCTGCAAAACTGGGCAGATCAAGGCGTGTTTTTACTTAATACCGTACTGACCGTTGAGCAAGGGCAAGCGCATTCTCATAAGCATTTAGGGTGGGAGCAATTTACCGATAATGTAATAGCGCATATTAATAAACACTGCGAAGGTGTGGTATTTATTTTATGGGGTGCACATGCACAAAAAAAAGGTAAAGGCATAGATAGCGCTCGCCATCATGTTTTAAAAGGGCCGCACCCATCGCCGCTTTCGGCGCATAGAGGCTTTTTTGGTTGTCAGCATTTTTCAAAAACGAATGAGTTGTTACAAGCCCAAGGTGAAAAGCCGATTAACTGGCAGGTGTAAACAACCTGGGCTCTGAATAATAAATTTATCTCATACAGCTAATTTCAGCGCATTAAAAAAGGCTTTCATATAATGAAAGCCTTTTTGTTTAGTTGGGACGTATTGAATTAAAAATTTAGCTCATCAATCGCAATACTGTCTGTAAAAAAATCATATTCCTGTAATTCTTTACGTAAGCGGTGTTTGTCTTTTATTGCTTCTATTTCCCGCCACTTTCTTTTTTTATTTTTCTGAGAGGTTTTCCTTGTTGTATCTGGTCCTTCTAATATCTCTAATATATCGTTTAGGCTATCCATGTACTTCTCCTATTGATTTTATTGACCTCAAGAATACCTATACCACAGGCCTAGCTAAAATAGAATAAAAAAGTGACAGTAATGTTACTGGAATGTGATGAGTTGATGAAGGTTTATACGAAGATTGTATGAAGTGATATCAATATTTATATTAAGGAATAGCGTATTTTATGCATAAAAAAACGCCGCAATAGCGACGCTTTTTAAAGTACGTTTAAAGCAAATTACATTGCTTTAAAACGTGCTTCCAGTTGTTCTTGTGCATCAGCAAAAGAGCGAATACCTTCAGCTAGTTTTTCAGTAGCCATAGCATCTTGGTTATGTAACCAACGGAACTGTGCTTCTGTTAAAGGCTCTGGTTTTGGCTCTTGTGGAACATCGCTTTCTAGCAAGTATTCTTGTGCGCCTTCTAAGTTACCTAAATCTTCTAAAAGATTAGGGCTAATAGTTAGCTTGTCACAACCAGTAAGTGCAATAATTTCGCCTGTATTACGGAAACTTGCACCCATCACAACTGTTTTGTAGTCATGACGTTTGTAAAATTCAAAAATGCTGCGTACAGACTGAACACCTGGATCTTGTAGCGGATCGGTTGGTTTTTCCATGCCGTTAGCAACGTGCCAATCTAAAATACGACCAACAAATGGCGAAATTAAAAATACATTTGCATCGGCACACGCGCGGGCTTGGGCATCGCTAAATAATAAAGTAAGGTTACATTTAGTGCCTTCTTTTTCTAGCTGCTCAGCGGCTTTAATACCTTCCCATGTAGACGCAACTTTAATTAAAATTTTGTCTTTGCTTACGCCTTCTTTTTCGTAAAGGCTAAGTAGAGTATGTGCTTTATCAATTGTAGCTTGCGTATTAAACGAAAGGCGTGCATCTACTTCAGTAGAAATATAACCAGGTACAATAGCGCTAATTTCTTTACCTAGTAATACGGCAAAGTAATCACATGCTAGTTCAAGTTGTTTAGCAGGCTCTTGCTCGGTTTCTTTTGCATAGCTCCAAGCTTTATTTAGATAAGGCTTATAAGCTTCAATCTCGCTCGCTTTTAATAAAAGCGACGGGTTTGTTGTTGCATCTTCTGGTTGATGCTTTTTGATCGCTTCAATATCGCCAGTGTCGGCCACGATAGATGAATGTTGTTTTAGCCTTTGTAGAGCTGAAGTCATTTGCTTTCCTCATTCCAAGCAAGTTAAAAGAATAATCTAAACACTCTTAATATATACAATCCATACTGCAACAGTGTGACAATGCTTGATAGGTCTTATGTCCTGATCAATAAAAAAACGGCAATGCATGGGTTATTAAGAGAGGATTTATTTAAACAAAACGTGCTTTTCGTTTCATTTAATGTTGAAATTGACACTAAATAAATTACAAGTCAATAGCTAACTATGATCACTGTTATTTCACCTGCAAAAAATCTTGATTACGAAACGCCACCCGCAACAGACAAGTTCACTCAGCCTGAATTACTAGAGCACAGCGAAGAGCTCATGAAAGTATGCCGTGAACTAACACCAGCGCAAATTGGCAGTTTAATGAAAATTAGCGATAAGCTCTCAGGGCTTAACGCAGCACGCTTTAGCGAGTGGGCGCAGCCGTTTACAAAAAGCAATGCTAAACAAGCCGTACTTGCCTTTAATGGCGATGTATACGGCGGTTTAGATGCAGGTACCCTTAAAGCGAGTGAGCTTGATTACGCACAAAACCACTTACGTATCCTTTCGGGTTTATATGGCTTACTAAAACCACTTGATTTAATGCAAGCTTACCGCCTTGAAATGGGCACCAAGCTTGAAAACCCACGTGGCAAAAACTTATACGAGTTTTGGGGCAGCGTAATAGCGAATAAACTAAACGACGTGTTAAAAGCGCAAGACGCACAATACCTAGTTAACCTTGCTTCAAACGAATACTTTAAAGCGGTAGATAAAAAAGCATTAAATGCACAAATTATTACCCCACACTTTAAAGACTGTAAAAACGGTCAATACAAAGTAATTAGCTTTTACGCTAAAAAAGCACGCGGCATGATGGCTCGCTACATTATCGAAAATAAAGTAACGCAATTAAGTCAGCTTAAAGAGTTTACTGTGGCGGGTTATTATTTTAGCCCTGAGGCAACAGCAAAAGAGCTTGAGCCCGTATTTATGCGTGACGAACAAAATTAGGTTTATAAGCTTAAATAAAAATTTGAAAGCCGTGCATCGCATGGCTTTTTTGATGTTGGCGTTATATTTGCAATCTCATCTAATATTAATGAGAACACTAATTAAATAGGTGCAAATAAAATGATCAGCATTCCGTCAGTAGGCGAAGCCGAAAAACTAATAGAAGAAAAGCTCGGAGGGTGGTTTGATGTTGTAATAAGCCATATCCCTAATTTTATAGTTGCGATACTGATCGCAATTGTGTTTTCAATATTGGCGCGCTTTGCTGGCAAGCTGATGAAAAACGTATTACGCAGATCCCTCGATTCAAAACAAATTGCCGATTTAATGGCTTCAATATTTAAAGTTATTGTTTTGTGTATCGGTTTATTTATAGCGCTCGATTTTGTTGGCTTAAAAGGCACAGTTACCTCACTACTTGCTGGTGCGGGTATTGTGGGCTTAGCAATTGGTTTTGCGTTTCAAGATATGACCGAAAACTTAATAGCCGGTATTGCCATGGGTGTACGCAAACCATTCAAAACAGGTGACGTAATAGAAACCGATGACGTGTTTGGTTCAATACATTCTATAAACCTGCGAAACACGCTAATAGAGAGCTTTTACGGGCAGTTAATACTAGTACCAAACAAAGTATTATTTAGAAATGTACTAAAAAATTACACCACTTTAGGCGTTAGGCGCATAGAAGTACCTGTTGGTATTTCGTATGGCGATGATATAGAAAAAGCAAAAGACGTTATAGTCGAAAAAATTAATGAATTCGACTTTGTAATACGCAAAGACGAAACCGCGGTATACGCCGAAGGTTTTGGCGACAGCAGCATTAATTTACTGGTGTGGTTTTGGATTAAATACCCAGGTGAGCCTGACTTTATGACGGTACGCCACAAAGGTGTTGTTGCCGTTAAGCAGGCACTCGATGAGGCTGACATTAGCATTCCATTCCCAATTCGCACTTTAGATTTTGGTATTAAAGGCGGCGAAAAACTCGATGCCATGATCAGCGATAAAATAAGACAGCAATCATCAAATAAAGGCAGAGGTGATGATGCTGATTCAAACCAAAGTGAGTAATTTAGTTAAAACTCATTAGGCAAAAGCATTGGGAAATAGTTACTTACCAACATCGCATTTTTACAGAGTAAAAATGCGCTGTTTAATTAGTTCAAGTCACTTTTCTTTATTCATTAATTATTTTCTTCAGCAGATTTTGTAACGTATTTTTTATAAGGTAAGTTTCCCTTTTATCTATTTATTATGCAATTATTGGTTATACAAGGTGTATTTTTTTAGATATTAGGATTACAAACAAATGAAGTTAAAGATTAAATGGTTTACAAAAATAATTTTATTTTCAAGCCTAGTTATTAGCTTTATTTCAGTAGGTAACGAATATAATGCTAAATATGATGTGAGTTATAAATTAAATATAGATAACAATACCGCTGAAATACTTTTTCTCGATAAAAACAAAAACCTTACCTCTACATTAATCTTACCAAATAAAGCGGCATATATTGAAAAAGAGAAGTTACGAGAGTTTTGTAGCTCAGATGATGTTTTATGCCCTAGAAAAAGTTATGAAAGTAACGTTATCACTTGGTCACCTGATAATGAATATTTAGCTGTGTTTGTGGGTAATACAAAAGGGTTTTGGTTTATCCCCAGTAAAGAGATAACAAAAGCCGCATTCAATAAAAATAATGTAGTTAAAGTCGGCGTACATACTCAAAACGATAAAATAAATATTGCTCTATTTCATGGCGCGGCAGGATGGGTTGATAATCATCATTACGTTTTTTCAGCGGGTTTAAGTGGTGACAATTTTGTTTATAAGTTTAACCCAAAAACAAAGGAACTTAAGGGTTTTCCTTTTGAGCTAAATGAAGATTCTACGGTAAGCAGTTTTAAAGAAGTTTTTGTTGAAAGTTTTAATTCACAAAAAAGTAGTTTTAAATTAAGTGATGTTATTCAACAACTAGATAAATTGAAATAACTACAAAAAATAAATATAAAAAAGCGCAGATTGTGTTGGAGTAACAAGCCGCGCTTATGAATTAGTTATACAAATAAGTTTATGTGGTGCGTATTAAATAACGCTAATTTTATTACGAATGATTTTTACGCCATCCATATTTTCTAAAAACTTTTGAGCTAGTGCGCGCTGAAAACCAGTTTGTGCTTCACCGTATAAATCTACTTCACCATTTTTTACCTGCACACGAATATCACTTAACACTAGGTTAGGATTAGTTCGTAGGGTGTTGGTGATAGCTTGTTGTAGGTTAGGTTGAGTGGCTACACTGCTTACTACGGCCATGTTAGTTGCTGCACTTACTTTTGTAGCGCAAGCTAATAAAAATAAACAACAAAATGATACTAAAGCGATAGTTAACTTGAAGCGGTTCATAACTTAATCCTTACATTACGGTGAATAGTGCAGCCACAATATGGAAATTATATCGGGCTAGTTACCTTTGTTATTACAATTTCGATGCCATAATTAATGCACTGAAATATAAGGATATTTTATTAAGTGAGAATTCAGGTGGGCAATAATTACATTTAAATGAGTATGAGTTACATGCTTGGGTTACATATGTAATACCAATTCGCTTAATTAAGTGATTTATTTTGAGGTAAGAAAATCGTGTCGATAACAAGGCAAAAATTTCGTTATTTAGTTGTTCTATATTAGAATTTTTTAACGCAGTTAGCGTCAGATTTAATCCTTAAAATTGATTAAGTATTATTGCGGATTGGTATAATGGTACAAACAGCAGAGCTTGCAAGGCTTGCATTAAAAAGCCGGCAAAAGCCGGCTTAGTATAAAAATGTTTTAGGTTACTTTTTCTTTTTAACCTTGGCCTTTTTCTTGGCTTTCATTTTTACTGGATCTTTACGCTTTTTAGCAGGTGGTTTAGCTTCTTTATGCTGTGGCTCAACACCTCTAATTACACGGCGTTTTAATTTTTGCTCAACGTAGCGCTCTACTTTATATAAAATACCAATGTCGTGTGCTTCAACTAGCGATATTGCTATCCCTTTTTTACCAGCACGGCCAGTACGGCCAATACGGTGTACGTATACGTCGGCAGTGCGCGGCATATCAAAGTTAATAACGTGGCTGATGTCAGATACGTCAATACCACGTGCAGCTACGTCGGTAGCAACTAATATGCTTGTTTTGCCACTGTGGAAGTTTTCCATGGCTTTCATACGTTTGTCTTGTGGCATTTCGCCGCGTAGCCACGCTGCTTTTACATCATTAGTGGTAAGTTCACCAATTAATGTTTCTAAGCGCTCACGAGTTTTAACAAACACAATCGCTTTAGTTACTTCAGGATTTTTTAGCGTATTAACTAACAACTCAAGTTTATGATGGTAGTCGTCGGCTAAATGTACCCATTGGTGAATTTTAGCTTTTTCTTTACGTGATGATTCAGCTTCAAGCAGTGCAGGGTCGTTTAATGTTTTTTCAGCAAACCTTTCTACGCTGTCACCTTCAAGTGTTGCTGAGAATAAAAAACATTGGCGACGATTTTTAGCTTCGTCACAAATACGGCTCATTTCTTTTTTGAAACCCATGTCTAACATGCGATCTGCTTCATCAATAATAAGCATTTCTACGTGTTCAGCATGAAAGTTTTCGGTTTCAAGATATTCCATTAATCGACCTGGTGTAGCGATTAAAATATCGTTATTTTTTTCAAAAATTTCTTTATGCGTGCCGTAGTTAATACCGCCTGTTACTACACCAATTTTTAGGTGTGTGCGTTTAGCTAGCAGTTCACATTGTTCATGAATTTGATAAGCGAGTTCACGAGTCGGGGTCATAACGAGTACGCGCGCAAAACCAGGATCACGACGTGGGAAATCCAGTAAGTACTGAATAGCCGGAATTAAAAATGCCGCTGTTTTACCTGTACCAGTAGGCGCAGATGCTAAAATATCGCGCCCCTGTAGTGCTTCAGGAATAGCTTGTTGTTGAATGCTGGTTGGCGTCTCGTAGCCCATTTTATTAATGGCATCGAGTAGCTTGTTATCAAGATCAAATTCAGAAAATTGCATAGAGTGTCTAAAATAAGGGACAATTACCCTGATTATACGCGCTATGCTGCGCTTGGTGAATGAAAAGGTGAAAAAATGTCTGGTTTTGTATTTAAACAATTTAAAGTTGAACACGACCACTGTGCAATGAAAGTTTCTACCGATGGCATTTTGCTTGGCGCATGGGCTAATTTAAGCAGTGCAAAGTCGTTATTTGATATAGGCACTGGCACCGGCTTATTAGCACTAATGTGTAAGCAGCGCAGTAATGAGCTTAATATAACTGCGGTAGAAATTGACGAAAGCGCCTATACCCAAGCATTACAAAATGTAGCTAATAGCCCGTGGCCAACTATAAATATTAAGCATCAAACTATTCAAAGCTTTAGTAGTGACGTTAAGTTTGATGTGGTTATCTCTAATCCGCCGTATTTTAATCACAGTTTAAAAGGCGATAATGTTGCACGTAATACCGCACGCCATACAGACGGCTTAAGTTTTGAAGAATTAATAAATGCGTTTAAACGTTTAAGCCATCGTGGTTCTCGCTTTAGCTTAATACTCCCAAGCGTTGAAGGCGCGCTATTTATTGAGCTTGCTACTCAAAATAGGCTTTATTTAAATGCTCATTGCCAAGTGAAAGCCACGCCCAATAAAGATATTAGCCGCAGTTTAATGACATTTAGCTACGTAAAAAGCGATATAGAATCATCAATCCTGTGTATTAGAAACTTAGATAATACCTACACAGCTGATTATATAGCCCTGTGCAAAGCATTTTATTTGAAAATGTGAAGCAATAAAGTTGAGTGAACTCTATTGGGTTATTCCTAATTTGAGATGAGCTTTAATAGTGTGTTTATAAATCACCTGATATGATTTAGCCATTAGCCCCTTAATTTAAAGGCAACACAATGAAAAAATTAAATAAAACAGCATTACTTAGCACGTTAGCAGCCACCATTTTTGCAAGCCAAAGCGCGTTTGCTGCCATTTCGCCAGTTGGGCTTTGGAAAACTATTGATGAGGATACAAACCAAGCTAAGTCGTATGTACGTATTACCCAAACTGATGGTGTATTAAGCGGTACCGTTGACAAAATCATTGATCCAACAAAACAAAACGATATATGCAGTAAATGCGATGATGAGTTAAAAGATCAGCCTATTTTAGGCATGACTATTATTAAAGATGTAAAAGCACAGAATGATGGTATCTGGGGAGACGGTGAAATACTCGACCCAACAAATGGTAAAACCTACACTTTGCAACTAACCCCACAAGAGGAAGGTAAAAAGCTCGAAGTACGCGGTTATATTAGCTTTTTTTACCGCAACCAATACTGGGTAAGAGTGGAGTAAGTTTTACTATTTATTTAATGGCTATGCGTTAAATTGTTTGGCGTTAAATAATTAACCGTTAACTGAAATCATTTTTGCGCTTTGCCTTTCTTACTCACTAAGCCAGCTATATTTAATTGGCATTCAATTTTGAGTAAGTAATAAAGGGTAAAATATGATTAAGTACGTAGTTGCTTTAATAATGCTAAGCACACTGTTAATAAGCGGTGGGGCAAATGCAAAGGATGATGCTGTAAATACGGGTTGGTTTAATAACACGGCTATTAAAGGGTACGACAGCGTTGCTTATTTTACGCAAAATAAAGCAGTTAAAGGCAGCGATAAATACACGCTTAGTTATTTAGGTGCCGACTGGCACTTTTCGAGTGAAGAAAACAAAACGACATTTGCAGAAAACCCAAAGCGTTATGCACCGCAATACGGTGGTTGGTGTGCTTATGCAATGGCTGATGAAGGCAATGCTGTAGGTATAGACCCAGAAGCATTTTATATTCACGAAGGTAAGCTTTACTTAAATTACAGCCAAAGCGTACAGCAAAAATGGTTAAGTAATTTACTGCCGTACATTGTTATGGCCGATGGGTACTACCCGCAAACAACAAACGTGATGACGTTTCAGTAAATTTACTTTTATTACTAATTAAAAAGCCCGTAACTAGGTTAGTTACGGGCTTTTTAATTTTTAAATATCGGTATTTACTAACGAGAATAACTAAAGCGTTTCGCCGTATTCAGTCATTACCTGTTCAACCCATGTTGCAATGCGGTCGTCGCTTAGCTCGTATTGACTGTCTTCGTCGAGCGCGAGTCCTACAAACTGTTTACCATCAGGCGTTAATGCTTTTGAAGCTTCAAACTCGTAACTACTGTCGTTTGGCCAAAAACCAAGTTGAGTAAATGTTTGCGTATTTATTTCGTCGTGTAGCATGCCTAGCGCATCTTGAAACCACTGCCCGTAACCTTGCTGGTCGCCCATGCCAAATAAAGCAATGGTTTTACCATTTAGGTTTACGTCGGCTATGTCGTCCCACTTTGACTCCCAGTCTTCTTGTATTTCACCAAAATCCCATGTTGAAATACCAAAGATGATAAAGTCATACTGCTCTGCATTTTTTAGTGGCTCGTCTTTAATATTGTGCAGGGTAACTATATCGGCACCAATAATGTCGCGAATCTTTTCTGCTGCCATTTCGGTGTAGCACGTAGTAGAACCAAAAAATAAACCAATTTGCATCGTATTTATCACTGTGTAATTGCCTGATATGATAGGCTCAAGTTTACCGTAAGGTATTTTTAATTGATACCTTAGCAAAGCATGAGAGCATAATGTGACAACGCTATCTGACGATTCTTTTGAAAATAACAGCAGTATGAGCAGTAATAGCGACTACCTAGAAACCTTTTTAGATAGCCTGTACTTAGAGCAAGGCGTAAGCGAAAACACATTAAGTGCTTATCGCAGTGATTTAGATAAGTTTTGCCTATTTTTAAAAGGGCAAAATTTAATGACGGTAACAGGGCTTGATGTAGAGAGTTACTTAGCGCACCGAGTCGATTTAGGATTAAAACCACGCAGTACGGCACGTAGCATTAGTGCGCTTAAGCGTTTTTATCAGTACTTTGTGCGCGAAAAACTAATTAGCGACACCCCCATGCTAAATATTTCTCAGCCAAAAGCAGGGCAGTCGTTACCTAAAACACTCTCAGAGGCCGAAGTTGAGGCATTATTAAATGCGCCTAATACCGAAGAAGCGATGGGACTGCGCGATAAAGCCATGCTAGAGCTACTTTATGCAACGGGTTTGCGTGTAAGTGAGCTTGTTGGCCTGCGCATGGAGCAAATTAATTTGCGCCAAGCAGTGGTGTTTGTAAAAGGTAAAGGTAATAAAGAGCGCTTAGTTCCACTGGGTGAAGAAGCCATGTATTGGCTTGAGCAATTTTTAAAGGGTGGGCGTGCGCAAATGATAAAACACGCCACCGATTTTGTGTTCCCGTCTAAACGCGGAGTAGGCATGACGCGACAAACCTTTTGGCATAGAATTAAACACTATGCTATTTTGGCAGCAGTTGAGTCTCCATTATCGCCCCATACTATGCGTCATGCTTTTGCTACGCACTTATTAAATCATGGGGCAGATTTACGTGTGGTACAAATGATGTTGGGCCATAGCGATTTATCAACGACGCAAATTTATACCCATGTTGCCAATGAACGGTTAAAGTCGGTACATGCGCAGCATCATCCACGTGCGTAAGTTTGAAATTAAATATCATTAAGCCGGTCAATATATTAAGTATTTTTAGGATAGAGAGAAGTTATGAAAAAATTAATGTTAGCAGGTGCCATGTTGTGCACAAGTATTAGTGCATTTGCAAATGGCGTTGCTGTAACACCAGATGCTAATGATCCTATTATTACTAAATTTGCCGAGCTTGGTGTAACTGTAAAGCAAATTAATCCAAGCCCCGTAGCGGGTTTAAAAGAATTGATCACTAATAAGGGCGTGCTTTACGCAAGTCCAGATGGTCAATATTTAATGCAAGGTACGTTAATTGATTTAAATAATCGTAATAACCTAACAGAGCAAGCATTAAATGGCGTGCGTGTTGAAGGTCTTAAAGAATACGAAGAATCGATGATTGTGTACAAAGCGCCAAACGAAAAACACAGCATTACTGTATTTACCGACATTAGCTGTGGTTACTGTCGTAAATTACACCGCGAGTTAGACGATTTACTTGATGCGGGTATTACCGTTAAGTACTTAGCGTTTCCACGTGGTGGCTTACAAGGTTCAGGTTACGCAGATTTAATGAACGTATGGTGTGCACGCGATCAGCAAGAAGCACTAACAGAAGCTAAATCGGGCACAAGCACTAAAGTAGTTGCAGGCTGTAGCGCACCGGTTGCAGAGCATTACCAATTAGGTCAAAGCTTTGGTATTAGCGGCACACCCGCTATTATTTTAGAAGATGGTACGATGATCCCTGGTTACCAGCCAGCAGCAGCACTAAAAGCAGCATTAGAAGCGAACAAAGCGTCGTAATTAAACGCGTAGCATTATTAAAAAGGCCTTAATGGCCTTTTTTTGTCTTTTTAATACGACTCAATAAGTTAAAACTCTGCATGAAAAAACTAATCATTGCGCGTGAAAACGTTGACGACTCGCATCTCCCGAGTAATTTACACCCTGTAATTAAACAAATTTATGCTAACCGTAATGTATTCAATGCCGAAGAGCTAAATAACAGCGTAGCGACGCTTCACGACTTTAAACTGTTTAAAGACATCGACAAAGCCAGTGACTTATTAATTGAAGCATTAAAAGCACAAAGCCATATTTTAATAGTTGGCGACTTTGATGCCGATGGCGCAACAAGCACTGCAACATTAATGCAAGGCCTTGAGATGTTTGGCTTTAAGCATTTAGATTACTTAATTCCTGACAGGTTTAGCTTAGGTTATGGCTTAAGCCCCGCGCTTGCAGAGCAAATAGTACAAATAAAACCTGATTTAGTGATCACCGTAGATAACGGCATATCGTGTATTGCCGGTATTGATATTTTAAAAGCGGTTGGCATAAAAGTGCTGGTTACAGATCACCACTTACAAGGTGAACAGCTGCCAAATGCCGACGCAATAGTAAATCCAAATAGGCACGAATGTAATTTCCCGTCTAAATCGATTGCAGGCGTTGGCGTTGCTTTTTACTTACTAATAGCACTGAGAAGCGTAATGCGAGACTTAGGTTATTTTGAGCAGCAACCGCCACCTAATCTAGCTAATTTACTCGATATTGTAGCGCTTGGTACGGTTGCTGATGTAGTGGCGCTTGATGCAAATAACCGCACTTTGGTACACCAAGGTTTAGCACGTATTCGCAGTGGCAAAACACGCCCTGGTATTACCGCGCTAATTGAAGTGGCTAATCGCAATGCTGCCCGCTTAAGTGCTAGCGACTTTGGTTTTTCGCTTGCGCCGCGTTTAAATGCAGCTGGGCGATTAGACGATATGAGTTTGGGTATAGCGTGCTTACTCAGTACCGATATAAATCAAGCTCGCAGCATAGCGGGCGAACTCGATAGCTTAAACTTTGCAAGGCGCGAAATAGAGCAGGGCATGCAAGCAGAAGCGCAAGCTGTACTCGATAGACTCGCATTTAGCGACGATAACATTCCTGATGCCATTTGTTTGTTTCAAGATGATTGGCACCAAGGCGTTATTGGTATTTTGGCTGGCCGCCTAAAAGAAAAATACCATCGCCCAACTGTTATATTTGCTGGTGGCGAAAATGGTGAAATAAAAGGCTCGTGCCGCTCTATTGAAGGGCTACACATGCGCGATTTACTCGAAGGGCTTAATACTGCCGATCCGCACTTAATTAATAAATTTGGTGGCCATGCAATGGCTGCTGGTTTAAGTATTAACGAGCAGCACTTTAACGACTTTAAAATAGCGTTTGATGCCGCAGTGAGCGCGCAGCTCAGTGAAGAAAGTAAGCGCTGCATTGTGTTTACCGACGGCGAGCTGCCAAACGACTGCTTTACCATGGAATTTGCCCAGCTATTAAAGCAATCGGGCCCGTGGGGTCAGCAATTTCCTGAGCCGGTGTTTGAGCATACCTTTGAAATAATACAGCAGCGCATAGTTGGCGAAAAGCATTTAAAGCTCGTGTTAAAGCATCAATCTGGTCGATTAGTTGACGCCATTGCCTTTGGTATTGACGTAAAAGAATGGCCCGACACCGAGGCTAAGTTTGTAAAAGTAGCGTACCAGCTCGATATAAATGAGTTTAGAGGTAAATTTACGCTGCAATTAATAGTTAGAGAGCTTGAAAAAGTGCACTAAAAAATATGTAATATCATGCATAAAATGCTAATAAAGCGCGCGGTTTTTTGTTAAAATCGGGCGTTTTTATCATTTGACGATAATTTATTGCGAAAATCCCATTTTAAGGGGCGCAATTACCTAGCCATTTTGGAGTGATGTACATGTTTGAAGTGAATCCTGTGATTAATCAAATCAAGGAAATTCGCGAACGTACTGAATTGCTTCGGGGGTACCTTTGACTACGCTCTTAAACAAGAACGCCTAGAAGAAGTTAACGCCGAACTTGAAGATTCAGCCGTATGGAATGAGCCTGAACGCGCACAAGCGCTTGGCCGTGAAAAATCAGCATTAGAAGCAGTTGTTGAAACAATCGACAACCTTGTAGCCGGTACAGACGATGTTGAAGGCTTACTTGAGCTTGCAGTTGAAGCTGAAGACGAAGACACCTTTGTTGAAGCGCAAACTGAACTTGCTGATTTAAACGGACAGCTAGAAGGTTTAGAGTTTCGTCGTATGTTTAGCGGTCCTCACGACTCAAACGATGCTTACCTTGATTTACAATCTGGCTCTGGCGGTACTGAAGCTCAAGACTGGTGTAATATTTTACTACGTATGTATTTACGCTGGGGCGAAGCTAAAGGCTTTAAAGTTGAGCTAGTTGAAGCGACCGACGGTGATGTTGCTGGTATTAAAGGCGCAACAGTTCGCTTTGTTGGCGAATATGCTTACGGTTGGTTACGTACCGAAACGGGCGTGCATCGCTTAGTGCGTAAAAGCCCGTTTGATTCAAGTGGTCGTCGTCATACCTCATTTGCTTCTGCGTTTGTATATCCAGAAGTTGACGATAATATTGAAATTGATATGAATCCGTCAGACTTACGTATAGACGTTTACCGTGCATCAGGCGCGGGTGGTCAGCACGTTAACACCACCGAATCGGCGGTTCGTATTACTCACGTACCAACAAATACCGTAGTGCAGTGTCAAAACGAGCGTTCGCAGCATAAAAATAAAGCCCAAGCGATGAAGCAGTTAAAAGCTAAATTATTTGAGCTTGAGCTACAACAGCAAAATGCTGAAAAACAAACGCAAGAAGACGCTAAATCTGATATTGGTTGGGGTAGTCAAATTCGTTCATACGTACTTGATGACGCACGTATTAAAGATTTACGCACAGGCGTTGAAAACCGCAATACCCAATCGGTACTTGACGGTAACTTAGATAAATTTATTGAAGCCAGCCTTAAATCTGGCCTATAACCACCAAGCTAATAAAGAGCTAAAAAATGACTGATAAAATCCAAGACGAAAACAAGTTAATCGCTGAGCGTCGCGGCAAGTTAGACGCTATACGCGAAAATTGCCCAGCCAACGGTCATCCAAACCAATTCCGTCGTGAGCATTACACGGCTGATTTGCAAGCCCAGTTTGGTGATAAGAGCAAAGAAGAATTAGTAGAGATGCAAGAAGTTGTGTCTATCGCTGGCCGTATTTTAGCAAAGCGTGGACCGTTTTTTGTAATTCAAGACATGAAAGGTCGCGTACAAGCGTATGCATCTAAAGATGTTCAAAAAGACCTTAAAGAAAAGTATGGTCAACTAGACACTGGCGATATTATTGGTGTTAAAGGCGCACTAAATAAATCGGGTAAAGGCGATTTATACGTAGAAATGACTGAGTATCAATTATTAACTAAGTCACTTCGTCCGTTACCTGAAAAATTCCATGGCTTATCAGATCAAGAAACAAAGTACCGCCAACGCTATGTTGATTTAATTACTAACGAAGCAACGCGCGAAACATTCCGTATTCGCTCGCAAGTAGTTGAAGGCATTCGTCGCTTTTTAGCAGACCGTGACTTTATGGAAGTAGAAACACCTATGCTACAGGTTATACCTGGCGGTGCATCTGCGCGTCCGTTTGTAACTCACCATAACGCGCTTGATATCGACATGTACTTACGTATAGCGCCTGAGCTTTACTTAAAGCGCTTAGTGGTAGGTGGTTTTGATCGTGTATTCGAAATTAACCGTAACTTCCGTAACGAAGGGTTATCTACGCGTCACAATCCAGAATTCACAATGATTGAGTTTTACCAAGCATACGCTGATTACATCGACCTGATGAACATCACCGAAGACATGCTACGTACAGTTGCAGAAAACGTACTTGGTAGTGCAGTTGTAGTTAATACAACTAAAGACGAAAACGGCGAAGTGATTGACTCAGTAGAGTACGACTTTGGCCAACCGTTTACACGTTTAAGCATGGCGGACGCTATCTTAAAATATAACCCTGAGTTTGATGCTGCGGTATTTAATGACCCAGAAAACCACTTTGACGAATTAAAAGCGTACGCTAAACAAGTGCACGTTAAAATTCCTGAAAACTGCGTTTGGGGCCCTGGTAAGTTCTTGTGTGAAATATTTGAAGAAACAGCAGAGCACATGCTTATTCAACCTACGTTTATTACTGGCTACCCGTGGGAAGTATCGCCACTTGCACGCCGTAACGACGACAATGCATTTGTTACAGACCGTTTTGAATTTTTTGTTGGCGGTCGTGAACTTGCAAATGGTTTCTCTGAGCTTAACGATGCACAAGACCAAGCTGAGCGCTTTACTCGCCAAGTTGAAGAGAAAGACGCAGGCGATGATGAAGCAATGCATTACGATGAAGACTACATACGCGCACTTGAGTACGGCTTACCGCCAACTGCAGGTGAAGGTATTGGTATTGACCGTTTAGTAATGTTGTTTACTGACTCATCAACAATTAAAGACGTGATTTTGTTCCCGCATATGCGTCCGCAAGCTGACTAAGCTTTAGGTAGAACAAAGTAAGTTAATAAACGCCGCTTAATAGCGGCGTTTTTTTGTTTTTTAAATCGGCTTTTGTTATTTTAGTTAATAAGTACTACACTAAAAATTAAATGTAGTTATTAGTGCTGGTTAATGTGCAATCAGCTTCGCTAATTTATTGCTATTGGCAGTTTTAATATTAAAACTAACAGTGCTATAACTTTTTAGTATGATTGTTTTTTAAACATATGTTGTATTTATGTAAAAGTTTTAGCTAGAATACGCACGAAATTTACACTGCTTGGTATTTAGCAGTTAAATATAGATTCTTAAAGGACTTAGAATAATAGTATGAAAGACAAACGAGTAGATGATTTATCAGAAGAATGCACATCAGAGCAAGAAAGAAATGCTTACTATCGTGCTTGTATTGCTGAATTTCAACAATTAGGTTATCAAGAACAGTATTTGGCTCAGTTAACGGATGACTTAGTTCCTGTGCTAGGTGTTAATCCTTCAAATAAAAATACGTAACCCGCTTAAATTTCAAACTAATTACACTTTTAAACCAAGCATATGTGCAATCTATAACCATATAGTCGTTTTTGGTAGAAAAGTGTTTGACATATTTTCTGAAATCTTTATTATACGCCCCACAAGACGGAGAGGTGTCCGAGTGGCCGAAGGAGCTCCCCTGCTAAGGGAGTATAGAGTTTGTAGCTCTATCGAGGGTTCGAATCCCTCCCTCTCCACCATTTCTTTTAATGGCGTGTTTTGTAAAGTTTTAAAGTATGGGTGCATAGCTCAGCTGGATAGAGTACTCGGCTACGAACCGAGCGGTCGGAGGTTCGAATCCTCCTGCGCCCACCATACTTTAATAACTCTGCTTAGAGTCTAAATAAGCAAAAGCTCTACTTATGAGTTAAAATAAGTAAACTATAAAGTGGGTGCATAGCTCAGCTGGATAGAGTACTCGGCTACGAACCGAGCGGTCGGAGGTTCGAATCCTCCTGCGCCCACCACTTTATAGACTCTCACTTAGAGTAAAAACAAGTAATAGTAAAAATGAAAGTGGGTGCATAGCTCAGCTGGATAGAGTACTCGGCTACGAACCGAGCGGTCGGAGGTTCGAATCCTCCTGCGCCCACCACTTTCATGTTTTCATACACTTTTAAGTGTAAGAAAAATAAACCGATGGAAATCGGTTTTTTTATGCCTGAATTTATACGCTCTGCTTAGAGTTTAAATAAGCAATCTATGAAAGTGGGTGCATAGCTCAGCTGGATAGAGTACTCGGCTACGAACCGAGCGGTCGGAGGTTCGAATCCTCCTGCGCCCACCACTTTCATACTAAGCCGACATTAAGTCGGTTTTTTTGTGCCTAAAATAAAGTGAAATGTAGAGTTTAGGAGGATTGAGAACTAAGAAGTCGGAGGTTCACTCTTACAAGATACGTCCTGCGCCCGCCACTTCCATAAACAAGCCGACATTAAGTCGGTTTTTTTGTGCCTAAAATAAAGTGAAATGTAAACTACCACTCCTGTAGCCGCAGAGCTTGCTCGCGTGAGAAGCGACAGCTTCTATTCCCCCCTCAAAAATATAATTTATAAGATTTTATTTGTTGGCAACGCCAGAAATAAGTAATTTATTCACAAAGAGTTTAAGAGGCGCTGCGCTTTTAGAGGTAGTAATAAAGCTAAGCTAAACTAATAAACCCGGGCTTATGCCTTCTCATTTACTTTTCTTTGTGTAATAGATCTTTAAGTGGTTCATTGACCAAGAAATTAAATAACTAGAAGCGTTTAGCTCTAAGAAGGTTAAATACGGTCTTTAAGCTTAAAATGGGAGGTGGTATTTTCAAGTAAAACTAGCTCTAATCTTTAAATCTAAACTCCGAGTTTATTTATCCGTTGTAGACGCTGAGCTTGCTCGCGTGAGAAGCGCCAGCTTCTAATCACTGTATCTACTCAAGCCCACTTAACCCTTTTCTAAAGCTGCTCTTTAATATTACCTATGTTATTTTAAACGCCTTGTTTAAAAGGATATTGCAGTATGTTTAAAACCCTATTTATTACGTTATTTTTTATTTTTAGCGCTATTTGTATTTCCAGCGCACAAGCCAACGAAGCTAATAACTCACTTATGGTAGGTGCGCAGCAATATGCTAAATATTTACCGCAGTTAAAAAATAAAAGCGTAGGGCTGGTAGTTAATCAAACATCAACGGTAGGGCAAACTCACTTAGTCGATGCGCTGCTGACTAAAAATATTAATATAACTAAAATTTTTGCACCTGAGCATGGCTTTCGTGGCGATCATGATGCGGGCGCACATGTAAAAAATGCCGTTGATGGTAAAACTGGTATTCCGCTTATTTCTATTTACGGTAAAAATAAAAAACCAAGCCAAGCTGCTTTAGCCGATGTTGATGTCATTGTTTTTGACATTCAAGATGTAGGCGTGCGTTTTTATACCTACATAAGCTCTATGCACTACATGATGGAAGCCGCTGCAGAGCAGGGGATAGAATTTTTAGTACTCGACAGACCCAATCCAAATATTGCCTACGTTAATGGGCCAATATTAGAGCCAGAATTTAAATCGTTTGTAGGCATGCACCCAATTCCTGTTTTACACGGCATGACCGTTGGCGAACTTGCCAAAATGATCAAAGGCGAGGGCTGGATCAATAAAGCACCCGATTTAAAATTAACTGTGATCCCTGTTGATTATTACACTCGCAAAAGTACTTACAGCTTGCCGGTAAAACCCAGCCCTAATTTACCTAACGATCAGGCCATTGCACTTTACCCATCACTTTGCTTTTTTGAGGCAACGCCTATCAGTATCGGTAGAGGCACCGACTTTGCGTTTCAAGTAATTGGCTATTCGCCAGTTGCATTAGGTGATTTTAATTTTACACCGCGCGCAATTAAAGGCGCTGCTTTAAACCCTAAATTTAAAAACCAAACCGTACAAGGGCTCGATTTAAGACAAGCAAATATCACAGGCCTAAACTTAACTTACTTAATAAATGCGTACACGGAGCTTAGTAAAAGCAACATCTCGTTTTTTGAGCGCGCTGACTTTATGGATAAACTAGCGGGTACTAATAAATTGCGCTTAGCTATTGAAGCAGGGCAATCAGAGGCGCAAATAAAACAAAGTTGGCAGGCGGGGCTTGCGCAATTTAAAGCGCAAAGAGCGCCTTACTTGTTATATAAATAAGGGCTAAGCATGTTTATTGCTTTAAAAAATCAAAGGTGTAGTTATATAAAAAAAGCATTTATAGCGGCGTTAAGCTTTATTGTTGTGGGTTGTAGTACACCACCTGAGCCTATTAGCTCAGTGCTACCACTTACAAAGAGCCAACTTGTAGAGCTGCCTAATGCACAAGTGGTTGTAACGTTTCCTGAGGTAAATCCAAGTAGCCGGTTTTATGTAAATAACCGAGGAACGTTTAAAGCTTACAAAGGGCGCGGGCAATTATTGATACAAAACCATAACGCACAAAGCGCCGATATTTACATTAATAATCAAAAGCTCGACGTTAAACAACTAAGCGCCAACACCTTATACAATTACAGCTTGGCAAAAAATACTCACAACGGCGTTAATACTTTTAAAGTTGAAAATATTCTCCCTATTGGCGCAAGTTTAACGCTGCGTTTTGCATTTCCTACTTTAAGCGACGATCCAATAAAAAGCATAGATTTTAGCGAAGTGGACGCATTAATAAATCGCGATGTAAAAGCGGGTTTTCCTGGGGCTGTGTTGGCTGTTGTTAAAAATGGCGAGCTAATAAAGTTAACTGCTTATGGCGATGCAAAGCAATATCAGCAAAGTGATTTAATGCTGTTACGCCCGGAGCCAATGCAAACTAATACCTTGTTTGATTTAGCCTCAAACACCAAAATATTTGCCACCAACTTTGCACTTATGAAATTAGTAAGCGAAGGGTTATTAAATATTAATAAACCCGTACAAAGCTACCTAAGCGAATATAAAGGCGAAGGGCGCTCACAACGCACAGTAAAAGATTTACTTACACACAGCGCCGGATATCCGCCAGTATTTGACTTTCACCGTAAAGATGGCAGCAATGGCGACGCGTTTTATTCGCTAAATAGTAAAACCACCAAACAGCTATTACTTACCAGCGTGCCTTTTAGCAGTGAATCATCTGGGCAGCCTATTTATTCAGATATTGATTACATGATTTTAGGCGTACTAATTGAGCGTATCACTGGGCAGCCCCTTGACCAATACCTAGAGCAGCACGTGTATGCGCCACTAAAATTAACTAACACGTTATTTAATCCACTTAAAAAAGGCTTTAAGCCGCAGCAATTTGCAGCCACCGAGCTTAGCGGCAACACACGAGACGGGCGTATTAAGTTTGATAATATTCGCACCACTGTTTTACAAGGCCAAGTGCATGACGAGCGCGCTTACTACTCGCTTGATGGCGTAGCAGGGCATGCGGGGCTATTTAGTAACGCTCATGACTTAGCCGTGCTTTGCCAGCTATTATTAAATAATGGCGGCTACGGTGACCAACAATTATTTAGTGCAAGCGCCTTAGCGCAATTTTTAACGCCGCAATCAAGCGACGAAACCTACGGGCTTGGTTTTAGGCTTGCCGGTAACAACCAAGCAAGGCGTTGGCACTTTGGCCCTTATGCAAGTGCGCAGGCTTATGGGCACACCGGTTGGACTGGGACTGTGACCGTAATTGACCCCGCTTACGATTTAGCTATTATTTTACTTACCAATGCTCGCCATAGTGCCATTAAAGGCTCGCAAAAACGTTACGAATTTACAGGCAAACAATTTGAAACCGCACAGTACGGATCGGTAGTGTCGCTTATTTATGAAGCACTACTAAATCAATAAGCTATCGTATAGGTTAAAACGTACTAACTGTGCCACCTTAAGTGATTTATTTACAGGTGACTTGAGTAAGCCAATCCATTAAGCTAAGCGGTCTATAAAACTAAGCCGGTTTATGTTGTTAGGCTTAACAAATAAGCGTTAAAACGCGTACAAAGCGAGGTTTACTCGCTAATAATTAAGGTTAACTTTTTATGCATTGGTATTCTATTTTACCGCCGCTAATTGCGATTGCTATCGTGTTTTGGCGAAAAGAAGTGATTATGGCGCTACTTGTTGCCGTTGCTTCTTCTGAGTTTTTACTCGCCTTGCAGGGCGAAGGTAATAGCTTGTTTGATACTTTTTTAAATACCATTGAACGTATTATTTCGGTTGCCAGCTCGCCAGGTAATACGCGCATATTAATATTTAGTATTTTAATTGGTGCACTGCTTGCCTACATTCGCGAATCTGGCGGCGTGGCAGCAACGGTTAATATGCTAATGAACAAAGGCATTGCAAAAAGTAAGCGCCAAGTGGGCTTTTTAACCATGTTTACCGGCATTGCGGTGTTTATAGAATCTAACCTGAGCGTACTTACCTCGGGTATTTTATCGCGTGGCTTGTTCGATAAATTTAAAATGAGTCGAGCGCGACTAGCGTATATTATTGATAGCACCAGTGCGCCAGTGTGTATTTTAATACTACTTAACGGCTGGGGCGCATTTGTACTTGGTTTGTTAGGTAACTACGAGCTAGGTGAGTCGGCCGTATCGGTATTATGGGGCAGCGTAGGGTATAACTTTTACGCCATAATTACCCTTGTTATTGTTTTTTACACCATCGCGTTTGATAAAGTGCACGGCCCAATGAAAGAAGCCGAAGAAAAACTAGAGCTTCAAACAACCGACTTAAAAGATGAAATAAAAGCCTCTAAAGCGCGTTACATGTTAATCCCGCTTATTACGCTCATTACCAGCATGGTTGGCTTTATGTATTACACCGGTAATGGTGTGTTGGCAGAGGGCAGTGGCTCTAAGTCAGTATTGTACGCAACGGTTTTAGCCATTGTTGTCGCTTACTTTTTAATGATTGGCTCACGTAAATTTACGCACCATCAATTAGTTGATACCGGTTTTAAAGGTATGGGCGAATTAATGCCGCTAGTCGCCATTGTACTGCTTTCGCTTACACTTGGCGCAAGCTTAAAAGAGTTGGGTACTGGCGTATTTGTAGCGTCACTTGTTGGTGACTACTTACCTATTTACCTAATAGTACCGGTGCTGTTTTTAACTGGCGCGGTAATGTCGTTTACTACAGGTACATCGTGGGGCACGTTTGCTATATTAATCCCAATTGGTGTGCCACTTATTCAAGCGCTAGGTTTACCGCCATCGCTTGTTGTTGGTGCTATTTTGGGTGGTGGTATATTTGGCGATCATTGCTCGCCTATATCCGACACCAGCGCTGTATCGGCTATTGCATCGGGGTGTGACTTACTCACCCACGTTAAAACGCAGCTACCGTATGCCTTATTTGGTGGTGGCCTTACGTTTTTAGCGTACTTAATAACAAGCATTATTGTTTTATAAAATACGATAGTTTAAATAGTTAAAAGCCTGCTTAATTGCAGGCTTTTTTGTTTTCAAAATAAATAAAGCTAATTAATATAGAGCCAAGCAATACCAAACTAAAAGGCTCTATAGTTATTAGAAAAACTATTTAATTATAGACTTAAGTACCCGTATTTATATTTTTTAGGTTATTGTATAGCATGAGCTTTAAGCTTTTGTTAGCTATAAATTCTTACTTTTTAATACCAATTCGCTTAATTAAGTGAGCTATTTTGAGGCTGGAAAAACGTGTTGATAGCTAGGCAAAAAATTCGCTATTCATTTGTTCTAAATGAGATTTTTTTAACGCAGGTAGCGACACGTTTAGCCCCGCAAAATGACTAAGTATTATTGCGGATTGGTATAATTCATATAAGGCTGTAAATCCACACTATGTTTGCAATTGATAATATCATTCTCGTTAGTGCCATTTTAATTTTACTAGGAGTGATCTCGAGCAAGTTATCTGCACGCGTTGGCTTACCTGTACTGGTGCTATTTTTACTTGTAGGCATGCTCGCAGGTGAAGACGGTATTGCAGGTATTTCATTCGACAACGCTGAGGCCGCACATGCTTTGGGTACTCTCGCGCTTGCCATTATTCTATTTGATGGCGGCTTACAAACGCCTACCAGTTCAATTAAACAAGTGTGGAAACCCGCGTCTGCTTTAGCAACCGTCGGGGTATTATTTACCGCTGTAATTACAGGCCTTGTGGCCACATATATTTTAGACCTGCCCATATTACAAGGTGTTTTACTGGGTGCCATTGTTGGCTCTACAGATGCTGCAGCAGTGTTTGCACTTTTACGAAGTGCGGGTATTCACTTAAATAAAAAGCTTAAATCTACGCTTGAAATAGAAAGTGCCTCGAACGATCCAATGGCTATTTTTCTAACGGTTGGTTTGCTCGAAATGCTCGTTAACGACATGCCAATAGGGCTGGATTTACTACAGTTATTTGCTCAACAAATGGGTGTTGGCGCTATTTGTGGTCTTTTAATTGGTAAGGTATCGGTTTGGTTTATTAATCGAATTAAACTAAATGCATCGGGTTTGTATTTAGTGATGGTAACCGCATTTGGACTGCTTTCTTTTGGCCTTTCTGCAACGCTCGGCGGCAGTGGATTCTTAGCTGTATTTATAACGGGTGTTATTTTAGGTAACAGCAAATTTGTATATAAACGCGGTATTTTTCTTTTTCATGACGGCTTAGCATGGCTTGGGCAAATAACCATGTTTGTTGTATTAGGACTCCTTATTAACCCGTCATCGTTGGTTGATGTATGGCTAGAAGGATTGCTTATTGCACTGGCGCTCATTTTTGTTGCACGCCCATTAGCGGTAGCGCCTATTTTAAAACTGTTTGGCTTTAATAATCGCGAAACCCTGTTTGTATCTTGGGTTGGCCTTAGAGGCTCAGTACCCATTATTTTAGCTATATTCCCATTATTATTTGGCCTTTCAGGGGCTGAACTTATTTTTAATGTGGTTTTTTTCGTGGTGTTAATTTCAGCCACGTTACAGGGCTCAACAATGCCTTGGATGGCTAAAAAACTAAATTTAGTAGAGCCGCCACCTGATCTTGCCGCTGCAACACTCGAAATCACAGCACTAAACGATATTGATATAGAAATTGTAGAATACACTTTAAGTGATGTTTCTCGGGTTTCTGGGCGCAGTTTGTCACATGCTGCACTCCCGGAGAGTGTGGTTGTTGCTATGATCACTCGGGGTCCGTCAATCATACCGCCACGAGGCTCAACTAAGTTAAAACCAAACGATCACTTATTTGTTGTTTTAAAACCAGATAATAGGCCTTTTGTTGATTTAGTTTTTACAGCAACCGATAAAACAAACCATCAAGATAGCCACCTAGCGCATAACGAACTTAAAGTGAAAGGGGTAACGTTGGTAGGTGATATATTTTACTCTTACCACATGCATATAGACGCCCCAGAAGAGATAAGCTTAGAAGAAGTGATCAACCAAAAGCTTTCAGGAGAAGTCAGTAAAGGCGATATTGTTGTTATTGGTAATGTGCAAATACGCGTTATAACCATGGTACACACACGCATAGTCACCATTGGTCTAAAGTATTTAAACAATCCAGAAAAGCGACTTTTAAAGCAGTAATCATTAACAATGATTTATTAAGTGGTGACAGCTCGTTTATAGCGGACGTAGATACCATCTCTTCTAACCAGCCTCAAGCTTTCTTTAAATAGCTTGAGGCTGGTATTCAGTTTGATTCTTCACAACACCAAAACAGATATGTGTCAGCTTTCTCATTGCAGCACCAATTGCCTGCATTTTTGTTTTACCTTGCCCCACTAATCGCGTATTTTGGGCTTTTATATCTGGATTATGTTGTAGAGCGACTACAGCAGCCATATATAATTTAGCCCTTATATACCCAGGCCCTTCTTTGCTTAAGGTTGTTTTTCCAGCCCGTTTGCCTGACTCATTAAGCTTAGGTATTAAGCCTAAGTAACAAGCTAATTGCTTGGCATTTTTAAACTGTTTACATGCCAGCAAGGACACCATCATACGTGATATTACCTCTCCAACACCTTTGATACTTTGAAGCAATTTGCGGTTCTTTTTTAATTGCGGGTGTCTATCAATATGCTCATCAATGTCATTTTTTAGCTTGCCTATCTCAGTTTTTAGTAC